>JBOHED010000805.1:0-6363 GCA_050700915.1 Actinopolymorphaceae bacterium
CCTCACCGGCGCTATCGAGCACCAGCATGCCATCGTTCACCGCGGCGATGGGCTCCCGCTGGTCCATGCTGGAAGCGCTCGTGTTCATGGCTCAGCCTCCCCACTGGACTTCGTCATCCTCAGATTCCCCCGCATGACGTCGCCCAACCCAAACCGCTTGACGGTGACCTGGCTAGTCGAGTGTGCGGAGCCATCGTCGTTGCCAGGGGGTTTCCACGGCGTGGGGGTGGTAGTTGTCGCGGATCCAGGCGACGGCCTGGTCCGGTGGAAGGCCGTCGAGGATGGCCAACGCGGCCAGGGCGGTTCCGGTGCGGCCGACGCCGCCGCGGCAGACGACCTCGACGCGTTCGCCGGCGTGTGCCCGTCGAAGGGCGTCGCGCATGGCGTCGAGCGCGTCGGCCCGGTCGGTGGGGATCCAGAAGTCGGGCCAGCGGATACGTCGATGCGGCCAGGCCGGCGCCGGTCCCTCGACCAGCAGCAGGGCGAAGTCGGCGGGTGTGATGGTGACGTCTCCCGCCCGCCGCCCGCGGACCTGGCTACCTGTGGGAAGGGTCACCAGCCCGGTGTCGTCCAGCCACGGAGTGCTCCCCCGGTTGCCCATGCTCGATTCTGACACCGGTGAGTGTGCGCAAACTGTAGGTTCTGCCGGGGCGAAACCTACAGTTTGCGCACTTTGATCATGGAACCAGCCTCTGCCGCGGCAGTCGCTCGGCCTCCCGTCCCGGTCTGCCAGGATGGCTGGTCGTGATCAGCCTTCCGCCGTCGTTCTTCTCCTACACCCGGGTCTCGCGGGAGGGCGCTGCCGGGCGGGCGGGGGCGGAGTCGCTCCCCGCACTCATCGAGGAACTCTGCGTCCGGTGGTCGCTCAGGATCGACGGGGAGGCCATGCACGGCGCCAACGGGATCGCGGTGCCGGTGATCCGCCCCGACAGTGGAGCCGCCTGTGCCCTCAAGGTGGCCTGGCTCGACCAGGAGCTGCGGGACCAGATCGTGGCGCTGGGACTCTGGGACGGGCACGGTATGGTCCGGCTGCTCGACGCCTCCGTCGACGACGGCGCGCTGCTGCTGGAACGGCTCGACGCCTCCCGTTCGCTTCGTTCGCTGCCGCTCGAGGAGTCGCTCGCGGTCGCGGGTGGGCTGCTCCGTAGGCAGGCCGTTCCGGCCCCGGTCGACGCGGCCCCCGTCGACACGGCCCCGGCCCACGCTGCCCTGCCGACCGTGGTCTCCGTCGCCGAGGCGTTCGTCGCGTCGGCGGTCGAACGGTCGGCCCGGCTGGGTGATCCGGTCCCTTCGCACGACCTGACCATGGCGGTGGGTCTGGCCCGCGAGCTGGCCACGGTCACCGCGGACCTGCTGGTCAACCACGACCTGCATGACGACAACATCCTGGCCGCCGAACGCGAACCCTGGTTGGCGATCGACCCGAGGGTTCTGGTCGGTGTGCCGGAGTACGGTATCGCCCAGCTGCTGTGGTGGCGGCTCGACGACATGGCCGGCGACCGCGACCTGTGGGACAGCTTCCGGCTGCTGGTCGAAGTCGCCGAGCTCGACGCCGAGCTCGCCCGGACGTGGACCCTCGTCCGGTCGGTCGACTATTGGCTGTGGGGCCTGGAGAATGAGCTCACCATCGACCCTGTCCGGTGCGCCCGTGTCGTGGAAACTCTGAAGTCGTGAAAGCCCACCAGGAGGAACGGATGAGGAGCTTCCAGGACCAGGTGCACCGCTTCCTCACCGACGCCGTGGTGGACCGGGAGGAAGTCGACCGGTTCCTCGATCCGGACGCACCCAAGTGGGCGAGGTTCGACGGCGAACTGGGCTATCTGCCGCATCCGTCCGAAGTGCAGGACGGCATCGACGGTGCGATCAGCACCTACCGGTACGGCGAGTTCGGCGAACGCCGGATGATCAACGCCGCGGACCGGGAGTGCCGGATCAATACGTACGGCGACAGTTTCACGCAGTGCCACCAGGTCAGTGACGGCGAGACCTGGCAGGAGTACCTCGCCGGGCACTTCGGTGAGCCGATCCGCAACTTCGGGGTCGGAGGTTTCGGCGTCCACCAGGCCTACCGTCGCCTGCGGAGGACCGAGGCCACCGACGCGGGCGCCGAGTACGTCGTGTTCAACATCTTCCTCGACGACCACTACCGCAGCCTGGACGCCTACCGGAGGCTTCGCGTCGGCCATGGCTGGTGGGAGATGCACCGCGCACAGCGGACGAGCATGTTCCACGCGAACCCCTGGGTGCATGTGCGGTTCGACGGCGCGGGCCAGCTCGTGGAGCGGCCGAACTCCTGCCCCACGCCGGAATCCCTTTACCTGCTGTGCGATCGGGACTTCCTGCTCGATACGTACGACAAGGATCTCGTCGTGCAACTGCTCGTCGGACAGCGGACCGGGGACTTCGACTTCCTCGCCCAGCACGCCGACACCGCAGCCGCGCTCGGACTCTCCCTCGACCTCTCCAGCGAGACGGGCCGCAGGCGAGCGGCCGACCAGTTCTACGACCGCTGCGCGTTCCGTGCCTCGATCCTCCTGCTCGACCGGATGCGGAGCGCGTTGGCCGAGCAGGACAAGAAACTCCTTGTCCTGTTGAGCTATCCCGGTGATGCCGTCGCCGACGCGTGCGCGGGAAAACCACGGCCCGACGCGGAGTTCGTCACGCTCATCGACGATCTCGGGATCACCTACGTCGACTCGTTGGCCATGCACGTCGCGGACTTTGCGGCGTACACGACGAC
Source organism: Actinopolymorphaceae bacterium (assembly GCA_050700915.1). Taxonomy (GTDB): domain Bacteria; phylum Actinomycetota; class Actinomycetes; order Propionibacteriales; family Actinopolymorphaceae; genus Thermasporomyces. The sequence continues at coordinate 2,741 of JBOHED010000805.1, forward strand.
TCCGGACGAATACATCGACCGGTACTACATCGGTGGCGGCCACTACAGCCCGGCCGGCAACCACTGGTTCGCCTTCGCGGTCAAGCCCGCCTTCGTGAGTTGGCTCCAGCCGGCGCCGCCTTCGTACACCACCGATGTCTCCTCGCCCACCGTCCGCGCCGAACACCTCGCCTGAGCCGATGAGCGACGACGTGCACGCGAGCATCGAGATCGCCGCGGACCCTCGGGCGGTCTACGACATCGTGACCGACGTCGCCCAGCTCCCCCGGTGGGCGGTGGAGACCGTCTCCTGCCGATGGCTCGACGGAGCTGACGGCCCTGTCGTCGGTGCGAGGTTCCGCGGTGTGAACCGGAACGGACCGTTGCGTTGGTAGACCACCTCGACGGTGACGGGGGCGCGACCGGGACGGTGTTTCGCCTGGAAGGTGACCGCCCTGAAATGGCCGATCGCCGAGTGGCGCTACGAGATCGAGCGGGCCGACGGCGGGTGCCGTGTCACCGAGCGGACGAGGAACCTCACCAACCCGTTCTTCCGGAGGATCGTCGGACCGCTGGGTACCGGTGTCGCCAACCGGGCCGAGCACAACCGCCGCAACATGGAGAAGACGCTGCGGGCGCTGAAGGCGTACGTCGAGTCATCGGCACCTTAGTCCGCGGAGCCGGAACCTCCTGCGCGGGCAAGGAAAAGTACGCGCTCGCGGGCGTTCCGCGTGAGCTCCGCCGCCCGCGCGAACTCCTCCCGCGCCTCCTCGTCCCGGCCGAGCTTGGCGAGCAGGTCGCCGCGAACCGCGGGCAACAACGCATAGCTCGACAGCGCGCACTGCTCGACCAGGGCGTCGACCGCTGCGAGGCCTGCCCGCGGCCCGTACGCCATCCCGACCGCGACAGCCCGGTTGAGCTCAACGACGGGCGACGGCGATACCTGAGCCAGCAGCTGGTAGAGAGCGGCGATGCGTTCCCAGTCGGTGTCCTCCGGGTCGTACGCACGGGCATGACACGCGGCGATCGCGGCCTGCAGGAGGTAGGGACCGGGCGGGCGGCCGAGCGACTCGGCCCGTTCGAGAGCGGCGAGGCCGCGGCGGATGAGCAGCCGGTCCCAGCGCCCGCGATCCTGGTCGAGCAGGAGGACGGGCTCACCGTCGGGACCAGTTCGCGCCCGGGTCCGCGACGCCTGGACCTCCATCAACGCGACCAGACCGTGCACCTCCGGCTCACCCGGAGCAACGCCAGCCAGGATCCGGCCGAGGCGCAGCGCTTCCTCACACAGCGCCGGCCGCATCCAGTCCTCACCGGCGGTGGCGGAGTACCCCTCGTTGAAGACGAGGTAGATGACCTCCAGCACCGAGGCCAGCCGTTCGGGTAGTTCGTCCGGCTCGGGCGTCTCGAACGGCACCTGCCTGGTGGCGAGCGTGCGCTTGGCCCGGACGATGCGCTGCGCGATGGTGGGTTCCGGAACGAGGAACGCCCGCGCGATCTCGTCCGTGGCGAGGCCGCCGAGGACGCGAAGGGTGAGGGCCACCCGGGCGTCGGTCGAGAGCACCGGATGACAGGCGGTGAAGATGAGCCGGAGCAGGTCGTCGCCGATGTGGTCGTCTAGCGCCTCGTCGACACCGGACTCGACGTCGCTCCGGTGCGCCTCCAGGTCGCGGCCGATCTCCGCGAGCTTGGCGGCGTACCGGGTCTGCCGGCGCAGGGTGTCGATCGCCCGATGCTTCGCGGTGGCCATCAACCAGGCGCCGGGGTTGTCGGGTACGCCAGACTCCGGCCACTGCTCGAGCGCGATCACCAGCGCGTCCTGGGCCAGCTCCTCAGCCAGCCCGACGTCGCGGACGAGCCGGGCGAGCCCGGCGATGAGCCGTGCGGACTCGATCCGCCAGACCGCGGCGATCGTGCGGTGAACGTCCGAGTCCGTCACGCTCCCGATCCAACCACGGTCTGTCGACGCGCAGCAGCACGTACCTACGCCGAAAGGCCGCCAGGGGTGCGCCCTGGTGGCCTCTCGATGTCGGTACGCCCTAGGCCGGCGGCGGCCCGAAGTCCTCCGGGCTGAAGAGCTGACGGATCTCCGCCTCGCCTTCCCAGCCCGCCCAGTGATCCCTGTGCAGCCTGAGGAAGCGGGACGCCCACTCGACGACCTCTTCCTTCGTCCGCACGTCGTAGATCGCGTAGCTGATCATTTCCTTGGACTCGGCGAACGGTCCGTCAGTCACGCTCAGCTTTCCGCCGGCGAGCCCGACGCGGGCCCCCATCGCGCTGGGGAGGAGTCCGGCGGTGTCGAGCAGCGTGCCGGCCTTGGTCGCCTCCTCCCCGAGCTTCATGATCCCGTCCATCAGCTCGCCGGGAGGCGGGGTGTCCGGGTTGGTTCCGGTGAGCAGCACCAGGTAACGCATCGCGGTTCTCCTTCGTACGCAGGTCTCTCGGGTGATCGTCGGTCAGTTGGTCGGCAGGCCGGTGGCCCGGCGGTAGAGATGCAGTGAGACTGCCGAGATCCAGCTCCAGGCGAGGAGCACGGCCGCGACGAAGCCCAGCGTGAATGCTGGGGCACCCGACCCGGACGCGATGCCGGCGAAGCCCGCGAAGAACACCACACCGGTGATCCGCGAGAACCACGCCCACCCTCCTCGGCCCTCCACGGCGAACCGCTGTCCCACCACGAAGCATGCCGCGATCAGGCACAGGAAGCCGACGGCCCCACAGACGAGATGCAGGATGCCATGCCAGCTGACCTCACCCACGCCGTCCGGCGTTCCCGCCGGGAAGCCCAGGGCGGGGTCCGCGACGAACGCCGCCGCTCCACACAGGCTCACCGCGTAGGCGCCGACCAGCCGCGGCGCCCAGGTGGCACCACGTCCCGGACGCAGGACCCGCCGAAGTCCGACGGCGAACGCCCCTGTCAGCAGGCCGGTCACCGCGAAGTTGGTGATCTGGATCCAGCCGAGGGCGCCGTTGCTCAACAGGCTCCACGAGTGCCGGGTCAGGTCGAAGCCGTCCCTGGTCAGCGCCTGGCACAGTCCCACCACCACGTAGAACGGGCCGGCGATCACGCCGTACCCCAGCAGGGATTTCGTGACCCGCGTCGCCGGCGCGCAGGAGGCGTCGCGCCGACCTGCCCGGTCCGTCCTGGTTGTCTGCTCGCTCATCATCGTTCTCCTTCGTTCTCGATCGGCATCGCTGCCGCGGCGGGGCCGGTTCGATCCGGCCCGCTACCGATGCCTCGAACGAAGGAACGCCAAATCGACACTACGAGCAGAAAATCTTCACGGCTCTTCCTGCACCCGGGTCAGGAAGTGGTGCCGCCCGGAGCCGAGCTCCCGCTGCTCGCCGTCGGGCAGGGTGAGTTCGGCGACCGAGTTGACCGGCACGCAGACGGTCAGGTCGACGTCCCCACCCTCCCGCCGCCACGCGACCTCGATCCGGCCGCGCACCGTGTCGAGCGCCAGGCGCGCCCCCGGCAGCGGCCCGAACGCGCGCGGCGCCACCCGGAACCTCGCCCATCCCGGCTGAAGCAGTTCCATGCCGATGACACGTTCGACGAACCAGGTCACGGCCTGGCTGAGCATCGTGTCGTTGTGTCCGCGGGCGCTGACCTCCCAGTTCTCCCACAGGGTGGTCGCGCCGAGTCC
>JBOHED010000806.1:0-1711 GCA_050700915.1 Actinopolymorphaceae bacterium
ACCGCGTGCTCGCGGGCTGGGTCGCGCTCGTCCGGGCCGGCGTCGTCTGGCTGCTGCTGTGTCTGCCGGTGGTGACGGCGCCTGCCGCTACAGTCGTGCTGGTGCGAACGGTCGCGACCATCGTGGACGGCCGCACAGCACCGACGATCGCCGGGAGTTGGCTCCAGGTCCGGGTCTGCTGCACCTCTGCTCTGCGGCTCGCCGCCGTCACGGTCGCGGGATGGGGCATCGCCGGGTCGGCCCTGCTCGGTCCCTCGCCCGGCGGGGTGTGGGACTCCGTGCTGCCGATGGTCGCCGTCCCGGTGGCTGTGACATGGGCGCTTGCCGTCCAGTGGAGCTTTCCGTTGCTCGCCGAACGTGGGGAGGGTGCCCGTGACGCGCTGCGTTGTTCCTACCTTCGGGCGATCCGCCGGCCGGATCTCGCCGCGCTGTGCGCGGTCGGGACGGTGGCGCTCGTCGTCGGCGGAGTCCTGCTCCCGACCACGGTCTGGCTTCCGTACTGGCTCAGTGTTCCGGCACTGTGGGCCTGGCTCGCCTCCGCCACGAGTGGACGCGCCGCTCCACGAGTCTCGCCGCTGCACAAGTCTCAACTGTCGATGAGTTTTCCCAACGGAGGGAGACACCATGAGGTTTCGTAGGTACGCGGCCCTTGTCGGCGCCGGGTTGGTCGCCGCCATGCTGGTCGCCTGCGGTGGCGATGGCGGCAGTGACGGCGGCTCCGATGGCGGCGGCGGCTCGGGCGGTGGAGACGTCAAGACCATCGTCGTGTGGGACCGGGCCGGCGCCGAGGCCAGCACCCGCCAGGCGTTCTTCAAGAAGTGGAACGCGAACGAGGGACGCGAGCTCGGCATCAAGGTGCAGTTCGAACCACAGGCGACAGAGAAGTACGAGGAGATCGTCCGGCTCGGCTTCCAGACCGATCGGGCGCCGGACATCTTCCACGCGCCGAGCGCGCAAATGGGCGGGTTCGTCGCCGCGGGCTGGGTGCAGCCCCTGGACGGCCTCGTCGACGATGCGCTGCTCGAGGAGGCGGAGCCCTACCTGCAGGACACCAGCGAGCTTGTCTGGGACGGCCGTCCGTACGCGATCCCGACGACGACGTTCACGGTCCGGTTGGGCATCAACCGTACGCTCTTCGAGAAGGCCGGGTTGGACCCCGACGACCCGCCGACAACGTTCTCGGAGGTCGAGGAGGCGGCCCGCGCCATCACCAAGGCCGGCGGCGGAGACGCCTACGGCGTCGGCGTTCCGATGGGATGGATCGGCTTCCAGGGATGGACGCTCGACCTGCCGATCCTGTCCGCCTACGACGACCTCACACAGAACGGCCTCTTCAACCAGTCGACCGGCAAGTTCGAGGCCGAGAAGTACGCGGCGAGCGTCGAACACTTCCGCACCCTGATCAAGGACAAGACCGTCTATCCAGGTGCAGAGACGATGGACTACGACGTGTTCCTCTCGTCGTTCGCCGAGGGCAAGGTCGGCATGATCCTCACCAGCGGCAGCATCGTCGGTGGCCTTCAGCAGCTCGACTCGAAGATCGACTTCGGCACAGGCCCGATCCCGGTTCCCGACGGGACGACGCAGGCTCGTTCGCCGATGAACGCCGGCTTCCCCGTCTCCATCTCGTCGAGGACCGAGGAACCGGAGGCCGCCGCCGAGGTGTTCAAGGTCCTGGTCGGCCCGGAGATGCAGGAAGCGCTCGCCAAGG
>JBOHED010000807.1:0-3344 GCA_050700915.1 Actinopolymorphaceae bacterium
GTCAGGGACCACCGCCGACGCTGGCGAGGTGATGACTGCCTCTTGCGCTGCGGGCCCACGCGCGGCAGCCACCACGACGGCCGGCACTTCGCGCGCGGGTGCCGGACGACGACCCGCCAGGGCAGGAAGTCCGACGGTGCGGCGCATCGCGGCCAGCTCCGCCGCCGCCGAGGTGTTCCTGGCGAGCTCGGACTGTGGGTCACCCATCGGCCCGAACGCCTCCAGCCCGAACAGCGCCTGCACCAGCGTCGCGAGCACCCCGAGGGAAACGGCACCGGTGAGCGCATCCCGGGCCAGCAGCGCGAACGCGCCGATGTTGAGGACGAACGACAGCGCCAGCACCGCCATGATCGGCCGCAGCGTCTGGCCGCGATGGCGCCAGACCAGCGTCATCGCGGCAAACCAGGTGGTACGGAACCGGTCGATCAGCCAGCCGCCGAGGCCGAACAGTCGGACCTCCTTGCCGGTCTCACTGCTCGTCAGTAGCCGCCGAACGTAGGTGGCCTCCCGGCGAGCGTTGCCCGTCACCTCGAGAAGCTCGTCGAACAGGGTGTCGATCCAGGTGGTGAAGACCCTCGACAGCAGGAGCATGCCGAGCATGAGGATGACGCCGACCCACCACTGCCAGGTGCACACCACTACCAGTGCGCCCACTCCACCCAGGCGGTGTCCGACAACGATCCAGGTGCTGTCGACGCCGGAGACGAACGTCCACTCCTGCATCGTCTGCCGCAGCCCGTCCAACCGCCCGGTCAGCTTCCGATCGTCGAAACCTTCGATGCCGTACGGATGGGTGCCGACCTCGAGCAGCATGTCGTACGTCGTGGTCAGGTAGCGGGCCGACACCGCAGGGGTGAGCGCGGCAGCAACCGCCGACAGCAGCGGCCCCGCCGAGAAGGCCACCGTGGTCGCGGCCAACCAGAACCACGTCCGGTCGACGGCTGCCGATCCTGCGCCGTCGCGGACCAGGGCAGGCAGCGATCCGATCAGCTGTCCCGTCGTCACCAGTGCCGCGGTGCCCGCAAGTGCCGACGCGGTGGTGACGAGCAGACACAGCATCGAGAGTCCGGGCGCGGAGCGCCAGAGCAACCGCGCATGCAGGAGATACCGCCCGGTCGTCTTGGACAGCGCGGTCCACATCAGCACGGCACCTCGCTCCATCTCCCGGGCCATTGCTCGGTTGTCCGGCCGTGCCCAAAGACCGAAAGGCAACATACGTAGATATGGGCGTGGCCACAAGGAGCTTTCCTGGGCGCGGGCGGGGTCGAGGTCGTTGGCCAGGATCCCCCGAGTGGAGAATTTCGACGAGCAACTCTGGCCAAGATCGTTAAGCGGCGTCACCCTCGCCGGTCAGGAATTCGAGGACCAGGTACGAAGTCGGAGCCAACGACCGACTTCGGTCGATCGCGACAACCTCGGGCACCTTCACGCCCGTTGCGCCCGCGACTCGTTCATAGTTCACGGCTTCAGCCTCGTAGACGTCCTCACGGACGCCTCGATTGAACCTGAACCACAACCAAGGCCGAAACACCAAGGCCTGGCACCCCGACCGGTTCGGTTGTGTCATCAGCCACTGGTGGCGACCCAGATCCCGTTCCGGTCGACGGACGCTGTCGGCCATGATCACAACACTGCGCAACCTACGCGGCAGTTACTTCGCCATCCTGGCGATCTACCGCATCTTCGCGGCAGGTCTGCGCTGAGGATCAGGGTGGACAGCCGACCGTTGGTGGGGAACGTAGATAGACATCCTCGCTTGAGAAATCGCTCGTAGCCGTTTCCGGTGCGCATGCCTTGTTGTTGCGGCGAGCGCGATAAGGAGCAGTACCAGACCGGCGTAGATGGCGGCGAGGATTGCCCAGAAGATTGCGGTAGTCACTGCGAGACCCCCATGCCCCAGCCAATATTCACTGCGGCTGCTTGCTGGCTGCACCCGGCAGACCTGACCCGCGCCGCTTATACCTGCAGCTAGAGGACGCCTCAGCCTCCGGGCCGGTTGCACAGGAATCTCAGGACCGTCGAGGCAATCCGGGCCTGCCGAGCCATCTTGCGGAGGAATCCCTCCACCGGGCCGCTCGGCTCGGCGATGACGATCTCGCTCTCCCAGGAGTCGGCGCCGTTTGGCCGTCTCGCCCGGGTGCGATGGATCTGATGGATGGGACTTCGGTGGGTCTCGTTGAGGCGTGCTGACTGCTTAGCCGGTGCTCGGTAGGATCCGCCCGGTCGACGCGTGCACGGACCCGTCGCCGGCGAAGGACACCGAAGCGCCGCGCCAGTTCACGGTCGGCACCCCAACGCACCCGTCCAGGCCGGTAACCAGGTCGGTCGACAACTCGTCTTTGACCAAGTGCACGGTCTTGCCGGGGAAGCCGAGTCCGTCGGCCCCGTTGACCAGGCATACCTTGGCACCTGCGACGTGCTCCCGGCGGGTAAGCAGCTTCGAGGCGACGGCTTCGCTGGCGGCGGGCACGACCAGGGCGGGCAGGTTGGTTGGTTTGGGCTCCGTCGGCGCCGATCGAGCGGGCAAGCTGGAGCTGGGCACTTCCTGGTCGGGGCCGGCGTCGTAGGCGTGTGGCATGACGATCGCGCACGCGTCGTGGGCGGCGGCGATCGACTCGGGCGAGTACTCGTCCAGCCGCGGGCCGAACACTTTGAAGACCTGCCCGATCTCGTAGATCAAAAACGCCGGCTCCCAGTCGTCGCGGTTGAAGATGAGCCGTGCGCCTGGCTCGGCGGCAAGAATTCGCGGGTCGCCAGAGTTGAAGATCGACTCCTCGATGAGGCCGTAGTCACCCACCAGCTCGGCGAGCTTGCCCTCCTCGGTCACCGACCCCTTGATGTCGAGCTCAAGCCCGCCGCCAACACGCCGTGCGAGGTCGAGCACCTCCTCGACCGATGCGACCTGTGACCCGTCGTACTCGCCGCCGCGCCACGGGTCGTAGTCGGCGGCGGTGAGCGAGCGGACCTGCTCGAAGGTCAGGTCCGCGATGTTGCCGGTGCCATTGGTCGTGCGGTCGACGGTCGAGTCGTGCAGCGCCACGAACCGTCCATCCCGGGTCTGTTGAACGTCGACCTCGACCAGCTCTACGCCGTAGGCGAAGGCGTACTCGTAAGACTTGAGCGTGTTCTCCGGTGCCAGGGTGAGCGCACCCCGGAGCCGAGATCACCGCATCGGCGGCGCCTCGGTCCGGGGCTCCCGCATCGATCCAGCGGTCCGGCTCCGGCTCCTCGTCGCAGGCCGGCGGGCTTGCCAGCTGCGCCAGCGCGGCCAACGCCTGCCGGGCCTGCTCGATCCGCGGGTCGTCTTCGGCGTACGCGCCGGTGTTGCCGGCAACCACACCCGC
>JBOHED010000808.1:0-3156 GCA_050700915.1 Actinopolymorphaceae bacterium
GTCGCGGATCCGGTCAGATCCGAGCGGGTTCTCGATCGCGGACCGCGTGGCCTCGACCGGGTCGTCCAGGGGCCGCGGCTCAGGGTGTGACTCGCCGGAACGGATCACGACGGCACCGTCCGGGAGATCAACGTCGACGTGGCCAGTGCCGTACTCGAGCTGGACACGCCGCATCCTTGGTGTCTCCTCTCGTACGACCGAGATGGTGTCTTTCCTCGGTGGGATCGTAGAGCGCGGGCACCGCCCGCCTCGTCACTGCCCGGCGTCGGCCGACAGGGTGCGATAGAGCTCCAGCACGGCGCCCGAGTCCTGGTCACCGTGTCCGAGCTGCGCCGCGAGCGAGTTGACCTGATCCACCGCGGTCGCGATGAACGCCGGTGCACCGACCTGACGCGCCAGCTCCACCGCGAGTCTGTTGTCCTTCTGCAACAGCGCGAGGGCGAACGTCGGCGCGTAGTCGGCGACACTCATCCGCGGACCAAGCTCCTTGAACAGGTTGGACACTGTGCCAGCGCCGGAGTCGGCCACCGTCTCGACGAACACCGCAGGGTCCAGGCCCGCCAGCCGGCAGGCATTCAGTGCCTCGGCGGTGACCGCGTTGATGGCACCGAACATGAGGTTGTTCAACACCTTGAGGATCGACCCCGCGCCGACGTCGCCGACCCGGCGTACCTCCCGCGCCACGGTCCCTTCGAGCAGGGCGCGGACCTCGGCAACGCCGTCCTCGCTACCTCCGGCCGGAAGTGTCCATGCACCGCACCTGTCGGGTCGGCCGAGTACCGGTGCGTCGACGTACTCCACGCCGGAGACGGCGAGGCGCTGCGCCGCCTGCCGTGCCGTATCCGGGTCGATGGTGGACAGGTCGGCGACCACAGTGCCGGTCGCCGCACCGGCGAGTGGTCCGTCCACACTGCTCAGCACATGCTCCGGCCCAGGTAGCGACAGCACCACCACGCGAGCGCGCGCGACCGCATCGGCGGGGTCGCCGCAGGTCTGAACGCCGGCCGCTGCCGCAGCACCAAGCGCAGTCGTCGACGGGTCGAATCCACGCACCAGATGGCCGTTCTCCACGAGCTTCGCGGCCACCCGCCCGCCCATGGTGCCAAGTCCGAGCACACAGATCTCGTTCACTTTCGCACTCCGTTCCCACCACCGCTGGTCTGTGGAGCGGTGCGGTGGCGCCGCCATCGGGCGACCATGGTCGCCACCGCCAGAATCCCACCGATACCTTTGCGTACGCGGGATCTTGTCAGCTGGCGCTTCGTCGGGCACGGAGTACGACGTCTTCGACGTGGTGGGCAGCAGAGTTGGCGCCCGGCGGACGAGGCCGCTTCTCATGAACCTCGATGTCCCACTCGGTTGAGTCGGTGAGCGTAGCCGCGAAGTCGTCGACTCGTAGGTAGGCGTCCGGGTCGAAAGGTCGGCTGTGGACCAGTGTGTCGATCGGCACACGCATCGGCTCGAGATCGTGGCTCACCACGAGGAGCGTGCCGCCCGGAGCAACTGCGTTGAGCAGGTTGTGAACACCGCGACCATCGGGTGTACGGGGAATCGATGCGTAATGCGCTGACACGAGGTCGAACGCTGCGGTTTCAAATGCGTTGGCTGCGTTCGCGTCAGCGCGGTGGCAGGCGACGTTTAGCGCGCGGCGCTCGGCCTCTGCGCTGACACGGTCCAGTGCGCGCTGGGAGATGTCACTGGCAGTCACCTTCCAACCTTGTTCGGCCAGCCAGAGCGCATCGCCGCCCTCGCCGGCGCCGACGTCGAGTGCACGGCCGGGCGCGAGGTCGCCGACCTCGTTGACGAGTGTGCCGTTCGGCTTGCCGCTCCACATCTGGTCACCGGCGTAGCGATGATTCCAGTCGTCCTCGTTGCCTGATCGTCGTGCGGCGGCTCGAATGTCGTCGTCGGCGAGACTGAAGCTGACCATGGCGCCGACGCGGCTGCCGCTGGCGGCGGCGTGCAATACCTGCTGGCTCGGATCGGTGACGTTGCCGGCAGCGTAGAGACCTGGCACCTCGGTTGCCCCGGTTGCGTCGGTTGCCACGACGTCCCCGAGCCCGGAGGAGTGCGCCTCCGGTCGAAGACCGAGCGAGGCAAACGGTTCGGCGCGTGCCCGGAACCGAGGGCCAACCACCACCGCGTCGGCGTCGATGCGTTCACGGTCGGCCAGCTCGACCGCCGCGATGTGGCCGTCCGCACCCGTGACGATGCTGCCCACCGGACCGGACCGGATGTCCACGCCGGCCGCTCGCAGCGCGTCGAGCGCGGACTCGTCGATGCCGACAGGGTTGTGCAGCACGACGGTGAGCAGGTCGCTGAGCTGGCGGAACAACCCAACGGGATGCAGCCCCATGGGGTGGGTGACGATCTGGACGATGCGGCGGTCGCGGACCTCGAAGCCGTGGCAGAACGGACAGTGGATGACGTCGCGCCCCCAGTGCTCGGCCAGTCCGTCGATGTCCGGGAGTACGTCCACCAGACCGGTGGCGGCAATGACCCGACGAGCGACGACGCAATGACCATCGACGAGTTCGACGCGGAACCGGTCGTCATCGGTCCGGGTCACGCGACTCACGCGACCTGCGAGGACCTCGCCGCCGTAGCTGCGTACCTCCTCGCGACCCACGGTGGCCAGCTCCGATGGCGTGACCCCCTCACGACCGAGGTAGCCGTGCATGTGCGCGGCGGGGGCGTTGCGCGCATCGCCGGCGTCGATGACGATCACCGACCGGCGCTGACGCCCGAGTTGGAGCGCGGCCGCAAGTCCGGCGGCTGATCCACCGACGACGGCGACGTCACAGTGCCGCTCGACGGGACGAAAGGCTGAATCACTCATGCCCCGGACGCTACGACATCTTGGCGATATGTGCGATGCTCCTTGCAGTATTCGCAAGCACCGGAGAAGCGATGACGGAACTCAACGAGATCGAACAGGTGGTTCGGACCCGGCTACGGAGTCTTCGCACCACGCTCGGCTTGTCGCTCGACGAACTCGCCGCACGCACCAACCTCAGCCCCTCCACCATCAGCCGCGTCGAGACCGGCAAGCGGACGATCAGCCTCGACATCCTGCTGCCGTTGGCCACGGCCCTGCAGGTCGACCTCGACGCTCTGCTCGACGTGCGCAGCGACGACGATGTGATCATCCGCCCG
>JBOHED010000809.1:0-16019 GCA_050700915.1 Actinopolymorphaceae bacterium
CCTCGGGCCGCCCCGAACCCGTCGTCGGTGCCTGAACGGCGTTCCCGGGGCCCCTGCGAGTGCGTTCAGCGCGCGAATCTCGCGTGGTGAGTCGCGCCGGCGGTGCCCCCTACCTCAGGGGATCGTGGTCGCGGCCGGTCGGAGGCGCTGGTTCGCCTCGGCGATCGCCTCGAGTTGGTACTGCCTGCCGTTGTCTGGTGTGACGTTCCACGTCCCGTCCTGGCCGGCGAAGTCGTAGACCCACAACGCCGCCAAGGGGACTCCCGTGGTCACGATCGCGTCGAGCAGCTCGTCGAACCCTGCGGCCGCCACCTCGTGCCCGGCCATTTCGTCGGCGCCGAACTCTCCGACGAAGAGCGGCTTTCTGGCTTTCCGCGACTCACGTACGCAGACCTGGAGGAAGTCCGCCACGTTGACGTGCGTGCCGAACCGCTGCTCCACCGTGGCGTACTGGTGGACGCTGAGGGCATCCAACGGGTCCGGGTTCTCATACCTCAGGATCTCGGCGAACTCCTGCCGCGAGTCCTGGTCCCAGCTGAGGTACTCCCGCTGGTGCCACGCCGACGGTCGGGGTGCGGCGTTGCCGGAGAGGATGATCCGGCGCGGATCGTGGCGACGGACCTCGCCGGCGAAGGCCCGGAACGCCGTGTGGATCTGTTCGTGGGTGAGGTCGTCGCGTTCGTCGCGGGACAACCGGGTGCCGAGCTCCGGAACGACCGGCGGCCGCCAGTCACTCGCGTTGGGCAGGTCGGCGTCCAGGTTGTACTCGTTGCCGAATTCCCACGCCCAGATTGCGGGGGAGCCGACGAAGGCTCGTACGACATCGCGGACATAGCCCCGCAGGAATGCGTGCGTACGACTGGCGGGCGCTTGCCACTGGTTGCGGGGTTCGTCCATCAGGTCGGTCGCGGTGGCCGTGTGCCAGAACAGCGACGGGATGAGGCCGACCCCGGTCTCCTCGGCGAGGTCGACCACGGTCGCGAAGCGGCGAAGATACTCCGTCTTGTCGTCGAAGTACAGCCGGTTCTCCACCGGCCAGTAGCCACACCCCATGATGCGTGCGAAGGGAATTCCGTACCCTGCAAGGGCTTCCATGCCCGCGCGCACCCGCGCGATGTCGTCCGGTCCGGGCTCCGGTACGAGGAGCAGCCGGTAGAACGCGTCCAGGTAGTTCACACCGATGCCCCGGAACGGCCTGCCGTCAAGCAGCAGGACGCCGCCAATAGCCACGGTCAGCCCGGCAGGGGCTGTGGCGGTGGCATCGGCGGCGTTCGCTGCGTGCGCTGCGCCGGGCAGCACGTCACCCAGAGCGCCGGCGGAGGCGAGGGCCATGGCTCGTAGGACGTCCTTGCGACTGACACGCCGGCTCATGGCGTGCTCACCGAGGTCGACTGCCGGGCTGGTCGCCGAGGGTTGCGTAGGAAGTAGTGCTCGAGCAGCTCTAGCCGCGGTGTGGTCGGGTAGCGGGTGAGGTCCTCCTTGTCGACGTTACTGAGTTCGGCGTCCCAGCCCTCCCACTCCCGCCAGGCGTGGTAGGACCAGCTCCAACCGAACTGCTCGCACACCTCGATCGTGTCCCGCAGACAGCGGTTGCCGTGGCCGCCGATCCAGCGCGGGGTGCTGAACTCACCGACATAGATCGGGACCTGGTGGGTTCGCTGGTAGTCGCGGGCCGGTGCCATGTACCGGAGAACGGCGTCCGAGTCCCAGTACACGGTCTCAGGCAGGCCCTCCCAGCTCTGACCGGCGACGTCGCCGGGGTAGGGCACACCCTCCGGGTAGCTCGGCTGGACGCCCTGATGGGTGAAGGCGTGCGGTGCGTACATGTGTGGGCTGATGACGATGTGCTTGTCCGGTGGCGGCGGTAGGGCGTTCACCGCCTCGAACCGCGTCCACCACAAGGGCCCGTCGGGCTTGGGCGAGATCGCCGAGCCGATCAGGATCGGCCGGTCGGGGTCGTGCGCGCGAATGGTGGCCACCAGGCCGAGCGCCAGGGCGTTCCAGCTTGCCGGGCCGGAGTCCGCGCGTACGTCGGGGACGGCGGGTTCGTTCAGCAGGTCGTAGCCCGCGATCACCTCTCCTCGGTTCCGGTAGCGCGCCGCAATGTAGTCCCAGAGCGTGTGCGCCAGTTCGTGGTAGCGGACGTCCTGCCAGAACTCGTCGTCGGGGAACGTCGTGAAGTTGTCCCGAAGCCCGGGGAACGTGTGCGGGTCGACGACGACACGGACGCCGTGCCGTTCACACGCGTCGAGAATGGCGTCGAGCCGATCGAAGGCCGACAGGTCGAGGTCGTACGGCTCGGTCTTGGTCATCAACGGCGTTCCGGCGAAGCCGAGCCGCAGCAGCCGAGCGCCGGTCGCGGCCAGGGCGGCGATGTCGGCCTCGGTGAGGCGCGAGGAGCCGGTCGTTCCGCGGAGACGCCGCCAGGAACTCGGCTGTCGGGCACTGGCGGCGGACTCCGCCGTGGCCGCTCCGGCGGCGTTCGCAGGGACGCCGAAGCCTCCCGTCACGGTGGCCGCGGCAGTTGTCCCGGCAGCCTGCAGAATGCGCCTTCGAGTCAGGTCCATGCTCACCGCTCCTCGTGAGGACAGCGCGCCACCCGCGAGGCCGAGACGTCGGTCACCCGCCCGCGTGGGACACGAAGCACACGCTGGCACGCGAACCCGCGCGGAACGGGGAATTTCGTGCGAAGCGACCGGGACCGGTCGGACGGTGCCTCCTGGCTGTCCGGTCTTGCCGCCCGTCGGGGCGTGGCGGTACGCTGCCCGCGCGCTAGGTGCGCATCCAGTCCGCGGAAAGGGCCGTGCCCACCCTCTGATTTCGTGTGAAGGTGACGAACCTTCTTTCGCAGCCTGACTCGGGCGGACTCCAGGCAACGTACGAAAGAGGTTCGTATGGATGCCATCTATGCCAAGTCACTTCCGTCGCGCCCCAACCTCGAGCAGTACCGGAAACAGGCGAAGGACCTCCTGAAAGCCTGTCGGGCCGGCGATCTCGACGCCGTACGACGCATCAACCATCAGCGACCACGCGCGAGCGAGACAGAACCCGAACTCACGGCCTCGGACTGCACCCTTGCCGAGGTGCAGTTCGCGCTCGCCCGTGAACACGGCTTCGAGAGTTGGCCGAAGTTCTCTCATCACCTGCAGGGGTTGGCCGGCGGTACCGTCCGGCAGTACGAATCGGCTGTCGACGCCATCGTCGGTGGTGACGTGGCACACCTGGAGTCGCTGCTGGACAGCGATCCCGGGCTGGTCCGGGCGCGGTCGACGCGCGTGCACGGGGCGACGTTGTTGCACTATGTGGCGGCCAACGGTGTGGAGAGCTACCGGCAGAAGACGCCGAGCAATGCCGCCGACGTGGCCGACCTGCTGCTGAGACGCGGTGCGGCGGCCGACGCCACGGCGCTGATGTACAGCGGTCCCGCGACGACGATGGGCCTGCTCGTCTCGAGCGTGCATCCGGCGGAGGCCGGTGTGCAGGTTGCCCTCGTCCACCAACTCCTCGACTTCGGGGCTGCCGTCGACGGTCCCGACGGCGACGGTGGTCCGCTGCTCACCGCGGTGATGTTTTCCTACTCCGCCGCAGCCGATGCTCTCGTGCAGCGAGGTGCGAGGGTGGACAACATCGTCGCGGCGGCCGGCATCGGACGCGAGGATCTCGTGCGGGCGTTCGTGGACGACACGGGCAGCCTTCGCCCGAACGTCCGCGTCGTGAGTGTCCCGACCCCGCGCTCGGCGCCCGACGCACGGCTGAATCTCGGGTGGGCGCTCGTCTGCGCCGCCGTGCATGGGCATACCGGAATCGTGGAGTTCCTAGTCCAGCACGGGGTCGACGTGGGGGCGAGAGGTTTCGCCGGACTGACGGCGCTGCACTGGGCCGCGATCCACGCCCACACAGACATCGTGGATCTCCTGGTGGAGAACCGAGCTCCACTCGAGGACACGGAGAACCACCACCACGCGACGGTGCTGGGCTGCGCGGTCTGGTCGGCGGGCCGGTCCCCGTCAGGGGACTTCGTGCCGGTCATCGAACGACTGCTCACAGCGGGGGCGAGAGTGGACGGGGTCGAGTTCCCCACCGGCAACGAAGCCGTCGACGACCTGCTCCGGCGATCCGGAGCACGCGCAGCCGGTCGATCGGCGGGCCAGCCTGGCGGCCTGCCCGGTTAGGATGCGGCGGCGGGAGCAGCTTCATCGACTGCGGTACTGCTGTCGCGCGCTTGCACTGCATCGGCTGCGGCTACCGTCGCCGCACCAGCGACCTTGGCGTCTGTGCGGGACGTGTCTGGCATGCATGTGTGACTTCTGAAGTCAAAACCAACCGGGCTGGGCGGCCTGTTCGCGGACGAAGTAGAAGGGATTCATCCAATTCCGGCTACGTCGTCCCACGGCCGACGTTTCCGAACGGTGTGCGGCCGCGACGTCCCCACTGCCAGCGGCCTGATCCGGTCACGACAACGGTGAACCGTCGGGGTCGCACTACCGTGCTGGGAGCATGATCGGCCTGCGCGGGGAGGCGCAGCGGGGGACGCACTCGGTGTGCGGCCATCTCAGTGAGAGTGCGCCCGCGCCCGCGTGCGCCAGCGCACTGGACGCAGGTCTTCGCCGAGCCGAGGAGCCGACCGTGGTGACACCGCTGACCCGCATGCTGAACCTCAACGGCGAGGACCGTACCGTGACGGTCGCCGATGACGGTGAACCGCTGCTCTACGTGCTCCGGAACGCACTCGACCAGCGTGGCCCGAAGTTCGGCTGTGGTGTGTCACAGTGCGGTGCGTGCACCGTGCTCGTCGACGATGAGATCCGCAGGTCCTGCGTGACGCCGTTGCGCACCGTCCCCGACAACGCGGCCGTCTCGACTCTGGACGGTCTCGGATCGTCGAAGGAGCCGCACCCACTGCAACAGGCGTTCATCGAGCTGCAGGCAGGACAGTGCGCCTACTGCTGCAACGGAATCATCATGGGCGCCCATGGCTGGCTCCAGCAACGCAAGGCATCCGGCAACACGGCGGTACCCACCGAGGAGGAGATCGCCGCATTCCTGTCCGGCGAGGCTTCCGGCTCGACGTTCAACTACGTGTGCCGATGCGGTTCCCATGCGCGGATCCTCCGAGCGATCCGTCAGGCTGCGGAGGAGTTGCTGTCGTGAGAACGAACGAACTGAGTCGTCGCGGATTTCTGACCGGCACCGGCTCTCTCGCGGTGGCCTTCAGCTTCGGTGCGGGTTCGATGGCCTCACCGGCATGGGCCGCGAAGCCCGGACAATCAGGTGTCCGGATCGACGAGGGGCAGACACCGGACTCCCTGGCGTGGCTGGTGCTCACACCGGGCGGCATCCGGATCCACAGCGGCAAGGTCGAACTTGGTACCGGTGTGCAGACCGCCCTCACCCAGATCGTCGTCGAGGAACTCCACCTCACGACGGGTCGGGTGACCTACCGAGAAGGCGACACCTACGTCACACCGAACCAGGGGACGACTGCCGGGAGCAAGACCATCCAGAACGGCGGTCCGCAGCTTCGCCAGGCCGCCGCCACGGCGTTCCGGGCGCTCCTCGAGCTGGCCGCGCAGCATTTCGGTGTCACCAGGGATCGCCTGTCGGCACACGAGGGCGTCATCTCGGTGTCGGGAACGAACCAGACGGTCACCTACGAGCGCCTCCTTGCCAGTGCCGACCTCGTTCTCGTTGCCGACCCTGAGGCACCCGTGGCCGTGCCCGGCGACTACCAGGTTGTCGGGCAGCCGGTGGCGCGCGTCGACCTGCCGGACAAGCTGACCGCCAGGTACACCTACATTCAGGACGTGCGCGTCCCCGGCATGCTGCACGGGCGGGTCGTACGCCCATCGGGGTGTAACGCCAGTTTCGTGTCGATCGATCCTGACTCGCTGACTCGCGCGAAGGCCATCCCAGGCTTCGTCGATGTCGTACAGCAGGACAACTTCGTGGGAGTCGTAGCCGAGACAGAGTGGGCGGCCATCCAGGTAGCGAACCCACGCACAGGCATCGAGGTTGTCTGGGAGGACGGACAGCCGCTCGTGCCGCAGGAGTCCTTCCCCGAGGCGCTGCGTGATCCCACCCATCACTACCGCACCGTCGAGGAGGTCGCGATCGGTGACGTGGAGGCCGGGTTGGAGAACGCCACGGTCACCCGCCAGGCGAGCTACTTCACGCCGTTCCAGATGCATGCGTCGATGGCGCCGTCGTGTGCGGTGGCCGACATCAGGAGTACGCCCGACAAGGAGTCCGGCATCCAGGCGACGGTGTGGTCGGCGACGCAGAACGTCTACAACCTCCGCGCGACCATCGCCAACCTGCTCGGTTTCGGCGAGGAGTCGGTACGCGTTATCTTCGAGGAGTCCTCCGGCTGCTACGGCCACAACGGTGCCGATGACGTCGGCGCGGATGCGGCGTTCCTGTCCAGGGCGGTCGGCAAGCCTGTCCGGGTGCAGTGGGCACGGCAGGACGAGCACGGCTGGGAGCCGCTCGGTCCGGCGATGGCGCACGACCTGCGTGGCGGCGTCACCGACGGCGAGGTCGTCGCGTGGGAGCACGTCGTGTGTACGCCCACGCATGGCAGCCGGCCCAACGGCAGTCCCGGAACTGTGCTCGCCGGCCTGTTCACCGGCGGCCTGCCGGCGTCCCTGCCGACCGCGGCCGGAAACAGCGGTGGGCGGAACGCACCTGTCACGTACGCGTTCCCCAACAACCGGCTGATCGCCCACCTCGTCCGCAGCTTCGAGACGACGGGACCGACGTCGCGCGATCCGGAGGCGCCGGTCAGGTACCGGTTCCTGAGGTCGACCGCGCTGCGGTCTCTCGGCGGTGTGTCGAACACGTTCGCCAACGAGTCGTTCGTCGACGAGCTCGCCGCAGCATCGGGCGTCGACCCGCTCGAGCTGCGGCTGCGTTCGCTCGACGATCCGCGGGCGGTCGCGGTGGTGGAGTCGCTCGCGGAGGCGTGGGCCGGACGTCCGTCGGGCGGCGACGGACGTGGCGCCGGGATCGCGTTCGCGCGCTACGAGACCGAGTACACCTACGCGGCCGTCTACGCCGAGGTCGGCGTCGACGCGGCAACCGGGGTGATCCGGGTGCAGCGCGTGGTCGTCGCGCACGACTGTGGCCTCGTCATCAACCCCGACGGTCTGCGTAACCAGATCGAGGGCAATGTCATCCAGGGAATCAGCCGTACCGTGAAGGAGGAGGTCCATCTCGATGCCAGTGGTGTGACCAGCGTCGTGTGGCAGGAGAACGAGTTCAACCCGGGACCGCAGTACTCCGTCCTCAGGTTCAACGAGGTTCCGCAGATCGAGACGGTGCTCATCAACCGCCCCGAGGAACCCGCCTGGGGAGCTGGTGAGCCGACCATCGTGCCGGTGCCCGCGGCGATCGCCAACGCGGTCTTCGCCGCAACGGGCGTACGCATCCGGGCCCTCCCGATGACTCCCGAACGGGTGCTCGCCGCACTGCGCGCGGGCTGACCGCTGTACGCGGCCGGTCGATCGGCGTGCCCGACCCAGCGATATGCCCGGTGAGGATGCCGCGGCAGGACAGCCGCGGGACCGACAGGGAGGCGGGCGCAACGTGACGATCTTCGTCGCGGGCACGGGTCGTTCGGGTACGACGCAACTGGCGGAGATCATCGGCCAGCATCCGGCGGTCTGGCACGTCCCTACCGAGACACGGTTCCTGGTCGACCAGGGAGGCCTCGAAGACCTCGTCCGCGCACTTTCCACCGGGTACACGCCGTTCCATGCCTGCGACGGCTTGTTGCGGTTCCGGACCATGCTGACGCGCGATGTCGCCGGTCGGCCGACGCCGGGTGCCCTCTCGCATGTGGATCTGACCGAGATATTCGGCGCGGAGCAGTACCTGAACTGGGCGGAGAGGTTCCTGGCCGACCTCACGTGGTACGAGTTCGACGAACGCAGCATCCACCGGGTCGTCGGCCGGTACTTCTCCGACCGGGCGGAGCTGCTGGCGCTGTGTCGGTCGTACGTCGACGAACTCTTCACGACCGGCGCCCGCGCACACAGGAAACGGCTCTGGTGTGAGAAGACGCCGAACAACCTGCTCTCCACCGGGTTCCTCTGGGAGCTGTTCCCGGACGCGCGGATCGTGCACATCGTGAGGCATCCGGTGCAGGTGGCAGCGTCGCACCTGTCGATGGAATGGGCGCCGGACGACATCGGGACGGTCTGCAACTGGCTGGAGCCGATGTATCGCCGCTGGCTCGCCACGCCCGAAGCCGCCGCGGATCCGCGGTGCATCCAGCTCCGGCTGGAGGACCTGGCCGTCGACTGGCCCGCCCAGCGGGCTCAGCTCTTCGACCGGCTCGGTCTTCCAGACGCCGAGACCGCGCTGGAGATCTCACCGGATCGGCTCGTCCACTGGGCGCCGATCGGTGCCGAGGACGAGTCGTACGCCGGAAACGGCTGGATTTCGCCATCACCGCGTTCGGATACAGCTGACGCCGCACGGGCAGTCGGCGACGTCGTGGCAGGCGTCTTTCGCGGCGAAACCGGGGCGCGGTGCGAGTATGGGAGGAGCGAGCCGCCGGTGCGGATCTCCTGCCCTACCTACGAGGAGCGAATACCTCAGCTCAGCGATCAGCCTTCCGGCGGCGATGGCGGGAGCGACAACATGACACTTTTGTACAGCTTCGCACAGCTCGACATGGTGTCCGCTGACCTGTACGACCGGATCATCCGGAGGTTGGAAGAACGAGGGGCGGGCGCGCCCCCGGGTCGCCTCTATCACGTCGCCTACGGAAATCCCGAACAGTTGAAGGTCGACGATGTCTGGGAATCGGCGCAGCAACTGCACAAATTCGGTGAAGCGCTCATTCCGGCCGTGGAGGAACTCGGGTCCATTCTGCTGGAACCCGACGTCAGGCAGATCTACCACATCATCACATCTCAGCGTCGGTCCGTCGTATCGCCGGCGCCTTGCCTGGCGAGATTCGATCCGCCACGAATGAACGCGGGGCAGTACAACGAGATCATCAAACGCCTCGACAAAGCTGGGCTCGGTGCACCGCCCGAACGGCTCTACGACGTCTGTTACTGGCTGGATGACGAACTCCGCATCATCTCTGTCTGGCAGGACGAGAAGGCACTGCGCACGTTCTTCTCCCGCGTTGTGGACCTCACCGCCGATGTGGGGATCAGCGAGATTCCACCAACGGCGTTCGAGGTCGAACGAGTGCACCACATCATCGACGGGTCACATCCGTCCGAAGGCTGAGCCAGTCGTCCACCTTCCCGGCGTTCGGGGTGGGCTGATGTCGGACGGGGCCCGTACGGTGCTCGGCATGGACGAACCGCCCTACCTGCGCGGCACCCGAACGGCCTACGACACCGTTGCGGTCGACTACGCCGAACTCCTCAGAACCGAACTCGCGGCCAAGCCGTTGGACCGGGCGCTCCTCGGCGCGTTCGCCGAACTCGTGCAGGCCGCCGGAGTGGGTCCGGTCGCCGATCTCGGGTGCGGTCCCGGCCGGGTGACGGCGCACCTTGCCAGGCTCGGGTTGCGTGCGTTCGGTGTCGACCTGTCGCCGGCGATGGTCGCGGTCGCCCGGCAAGCGCACCCGGGGCTGCGCTTCGACGAAGGCCTGCTCACCCACCTGGACGTAGCCGACGGCGCGCTCGGCGGCATCGTCGCGTGGTATTCGATCATCCACACGCCGCCGGAGGACCTGCCGCGGGTGTTCGCCGAGTTCCACCGCGTGCTGCGTAAGAATGGCGAGCTGCTGGTCGCCTTTCAGGCCGGAGACGAGTGCGTACGCCTTGAGCAGGGGTACGGTCACGCGATCGCGCTCGACGCCTACCGGTTGCCGCCCGACCGGATCGCCGGGTTGTTGGACGCGGCCGGGTTCGTCGTGTACGCACGGACGCTCCGCGAACCCTCGGGCCCGGAGAAGACCCGGCAGGCCTATCTCATGGCCCGCAAGGAGTCGAGGACGTAGACCTCCCACGGAACGTCGTTGGTTGTGCGTACGCCTGGGTTCAGATGCCGAGGAGCCTGGAGATGATCTGGCGGACCTCGCGGCGTTCGTCGTCGGTGAGGGCGATCTCTGGTGCGTATCGGCGGAACCGGCTCACCGAGACGGTGCGAATCTGCTCGGTGATCACCCAGCCGCCGCCAGCGGCCACGTGTACTCGGTGCAGCCAGCCAGGCCGTTCCACCGTGGTCAAGGGCAGCACGGTGGCAAGCTCGCGGCCGGTCAGCCGAAGGTGGAATCGCGACGCCACCACCAGCGCTGACGACCCGCCCTGTGACGATACGGAGAAAATCGGCCCACCCCTGTGTCCTGTCTCTTCGCTATCTTTCTGGCCATGCGTGCCGATCGCCTGGTGGCCATCGTCCTGCTCCTCCAAGCCCACGGACAGCTGACCGCCCCCGCGCTGGCCCGGCGGCTCGAGGTGTCCGAACGCACGATCCGCCGAGACCTCGACGCACTGCTCCTTTCCGGGCTGCCGTTGTACTCGCAGCGTGGCCGGGGTGGCGGGTGGGCACTGACCGACGGCTACCAGGTAAACCTCTCGGGCCTGACCGCCGACGAGGCACAGGCGCTCTTCCTGGCGACCGGCCCGGAACTTCTGACCGGCCTCGGCATCGAACAGGGCATGGCCTCGGCCCTGCGCAAGCTGCTCGCGGCTCTGCCCAAGGAGACGAGAAGCCACGCCACGAAGGCCCACCGAGCCGTCCACGTCGACCCGACCCGGTGGGGTCAGCTCGCCGAGGAGACGCCGAGAATGCTGGCCAGTCTCCGCGCCGCTGTCGTCGCCGGCCTGCAGGTGGACCTGACCTATGCCAAACCCGGACGGGACCCGTCAGTACGCCGGGTCCATCCGTACGGGCTGGTCTCGAAGACCGGGGTCTGGTATCTCCTCGCGGGCACGGAAACTGGACCGAGGACGTTCCGGGTGTCCCGAGTGGCCGACGTCGCCGCCACCACGGAGCCTGTCGTACGCCCGGAGGACTTCGATCTGGCCCGTGCCTGGGAGGAGGTCAACCGCGGGATGCCGCACTGGCCCGACCAGATCAGCGTGACGTTCGACGCCGAGCCCGAGGCTGTGTCGACCGTCCTCGACATGTTCGGGCCGTGGAACGACCTCCACACCCTCGAGATCGTCGGCTCCGCCGGGACGCGGCGGTTCAGCGCGACCTTTCCCTCGGCCCGTGACGCGGCGTTCGAGATGATCTACTTCGGCAAGGCAGTCCAGGTTGTCGATCCGCCTTGCGTACAGGAAGAACTCATCCGGATCGGACGCCACCTCGTGAGCGCCTATGCACTACCGCCAGTTGGGGATCGTTCCGCCAGGGTCGGAAACGGCGCCCAGGAGTCGGCGTACCCATCCGTAGACGACGGCCATCAGGGTGTACGCATGGCTTGAGGTGAACGTGTCCGTCATCCGTACCGTCTTGTCGATCTCGTAAAGCGCCGCGACAGGCTTGGCCAACGACCAGACTCGCGGGTCCGGCCATCGAGCGAGGTAGGCCGCACAGTACGCACACGCGGCCTTCGCACTGGTGTCGTCGAGCCACCGGGCAAGGTCGAAGAACGGATGAGAGACCTCCGCGAACGTCCAGTCGTGCAGGACGAAGCCGTCACCGCGCCGCGCGATGTTTCCAGGGTGGAAGTCGCCGTGGACGAGGCTCAGCGGAACTACGTGATCCGTCTCCGCCAGCAGCATGCAGCGCTCGGTCAGCCAAGGGCCGAGACTCAGCCAGGTTTCGCGCTGCCGGTCGGTGAGCCCGTGCCAGTGATCGTGCGTGTTGGGAACGGCGTCCCACAGGTCTGTCCGCCCAAGCAGGGAAGGTATCCGCTCGGCGAGGTCCCGGGGCCCGCCTCGGGTGAGACCCAGGTCGAGGAGCGTGTCGACGTCGGAGGTGAGGGCGACCTGCATCTCGGCAAGGTCGGTGAGAGCGTCGAGGCGTTCGAGCTCGGGAAGTTTCCAGCCGTCGAGATCGCCGAAGTCCGCCGTCAGCACCATTCCGTCGGTGTCCGAAGCGGCGAGGACTTCCGGAAGCGCGTGAGACCACCACTCGGCGAGGAAGTGCAGGAGCGCGGGCTCGGTCGCGCCTTCGGGCGTGATCGTCTTGAGGTAGACGAGGCCCTCAGTGGTCGGGATACGGAGCACGCTGGAGATCGCCCAATGCTTGACTTGGTGTGCAGGGCCAGTACGACGGATGC
Source organism: Actinopolymorphaceae bacterium (assembly GCA_050700915.1). GTDB lineage: Bacteria > Actinomycetota > Actinomycetes > Propionibacteriales > Actinopolymorphaceae > Thermasporomyces. Next base: position 12,200 of record JBOHED010000809.1, read on the forward strand.
CCAGACGCGCGAGTTCCTGATCGGCGAACGCGAGGGCACGCTCGTACCACCCAGGCGCGAACCACGGACGTAGCGGCTTGTCGCGGCGCGCGAGCCATGTGGAGAGCCTGCCGGGCGGTTCCGGACCGAGGTGAGTGGCGTCGTCGGCGCGGAGCCAACGACACCCGCCCGGCGGCGCCTCCGACGCGTCCGTCTGGGCCTCGAGGACATAGCTCGCGATGTCCAACGGTTCGAGCAGGACGGCCTCGATCCCGAACCGCTCCTTCACTGCTGCCGGTACGGCGCTGCCGAAGCCGTCGTCGCGAACCCCGACGATGTGCATGCCCTGCCCATGAGCATCGGAGCCGGTGCGGACCAGGATGGCGTCCCGGTGGGGGTCCCAGAGGACAACCTCGATCCGGTGGCTCGTCGTATTCATCCGCTCCATGGTGCCAGTGATGCTCCGATGCGTGGGTGGGTGCGGTGGAACCGAAGCGTGGCGCTGCGGGGGTCACGAGCAGCAGAAACCCGTCTTGGTCGAGGTGGTGGCCGCGGCATACCCGCCCTCCGCGACCCGCGCCAACTCCGGTGTGAGGCAGTAGGTTTCTTCGGCGATGGTCCGCGCCTTGCCCAGATTGATCGTCCCCGCTGTCAGCGCGGCGTGGGTGCCAGGGAGCCGTTCGGTGAGTTCGAACGCGAAGGACAGTTCCCGGTCGGCTGAGCGTGGTGACAGGCACAACGCCGCACCCACCTCCGCGGACGCGAACTCCGTAAACGTCGACAACAACCCCGGCGCAGAGTCCGGTTCACACGCCGGCGACCGCGCCACGTAAGCCATCGACTCGTACAACCGGGCAGACACCCATGACGACTGCCGCTCCCACGCGGCCATCACCAGCACCCGTACATGACCATTCACCGAAGCCAAATCGATCCGCGACAACAACACACCAAGCTCGGCACCCGGCGCAGCCGAAGCCAACACTGAGAAGTCCACACCCCCGTGATCGAACATACCGACGATTCTACCAGATATTGATCACGTCCGAAACCGAAGAACCACCTTGTTGACAAGGCGAATCTGAGCTGAGACTTTGACGTAGAACCGAGGACAACCTAGGTTCATCGCACAGTGGCATGAGCATTCACCGAAGATGGGACACCGCGCTGAGGCCACTGGCCCTTGCGTACTCCTTTGATCCGATCGCCATGTGGTGTGATCCTGGCCCCGGGAGGGTGGCGTGATCGGCGAACGTCTGCAGCGGACTGTCGTGCCCGGCCTGGTGTCGGTGACGTTCCGCCAGTTCAGCCCGGAGCAGATTGTCGACCTCGTAGCGGCCGCCGGTCTGCGGGCGGTCGAGTGGGGCGGCGACGTCCACGTACCCGTCGGCAACCTGCGCACGGCGAAGGAGGTCCGCGGCCTCTGCATTGACCGTGACCTGGTGGTCGCGAGTTACGGCTCGTACTTCCGGCCCGGTTCTGACCCGGCGACCGACTTCGCGCCGGTTGTCGAGACAGCGGTCGCACTCGGGGCGCCGTCGGTGCGGGTGTGGGCAGGCCGACAGGGCTCGGGGGAGGCGACCGAACGCCAGCGCACGGCCGTCGTCGACGGAATCGCCCGGGCGGTCGAGCAGGCGGCCGAACACGACCTGAGAGTCGCGCTGGAGTTCCATCCCGGCACCCTGACCGACACCCTCGCCTCGACGCTCGCCCTCCTCGACGACGTGCGAGGCGCGCTGACCGGCTCCGGCGCGGAGGCGTGGACGTACTGGCAGCCTGGCCGAGGGACGCCCACGCCCGCGGTTGCCGCCGAGGAGGTCCGGGCGCTCGGCCGGCAGCTCACAACAGCGCATGTGTTCTCCTGGGGCGCCGACGGAGCCCGCCTACCCCTCGCCGACCGCGCCGACCTGTGGCAGGGCGTGCTCGCGGCGCTGCGGGGTGGCCGGAGGACCGGGCCGCCAGTCGATGCCGGTGCGGTCACCCGTTTCGCGCTGCTGGAGTTCGTCCGCGACGACGATCCGACGGCATTCCGGCAGGACGCCGCGACCCTGCTCACCTGGCTCGACGGGCTCCACGGGTAGTCGTGCGCCCAAAGCCGACCGCGAGCGTCAGGGGTCGGCGCGCCGGAGCCTGAACACTGGATGGTGGTTGGCCTCGGCCACCCAGTCTTCGAGGGAGGCGTCCGGAGCTGTGGAGAAGTACGGGGCGAACGCCTTCCGCAGCATCGGGCTCGCTGTCGCCACGGCGTCGCGGAGCAGCGGCGCGCCCTCCGCGGGCGTCAACTCCTGCGCCGTCACGTCGAACGTGCGCCCACGCCAGGTGACGGTGGCCGATCCCGCGGCGCGGAGATTCTTCACCCAGTCCACCACGCCATAGGGCGCCATCAACCGCCAGCCGTCTCCGTCCGGCAGCAGCGCGATGGGCGTGGTCCGCGGCTGTCCGCTCTTCCGGCCCGCCACTGTGAGGAGCGCGGTGGGAACACCGGAACCGCGGACGGGTAGGCCCAGCTTGATCAACGCGGTCATGAGGCGGTTGGCGATCCGCAGACCCGTCGAATGGCGATACGTACGCACAGGTGTCCTCCCGGTCTCCTTTTGACAGGCGATTTGAAGTACGGATAATACGAGAATCATAGTACCGCCTCTCTCGGATCGGCGTGAGGGAGGGCGCTCCACGGCACATTTCGGGTCGCACCGGGCGGTGTCGTTCTGCGAGGCTGGGGCGATGACGAACGTCGTGATCACGACCTTGGCCGAGCGCCCGGCCTACACCGACCGGCTCTACGACATCGAGGATCCGTGGCCGGAATTCATGGTCCAGGACAAGGTCGCCGACGCCCTCCTGGGTCAGGTCCGGTCGGCGTTTCCGGCGTACTGTCTGGTCGCCACGACCGGCGACGGCTCAGTTGTCGCGCGTGGCCTGAGCATCCCCTTCGGTGCCGTCGGTCCCGGTCGGGACCTGTATCCCGACGGCGGCTGGGACACGGTGCTCACGTGGGGGTTCGCCGACCTACGATTCGGCCGGACGCCCACGGCCGCGAGCGCGCTGGAGATCGCCGTCGACAAGGCCCACCAGGGCCAGGGCCTGTCCCATCGCATGCTGTCGGCCATGCGCGACGCGGTCCGTGAGCAGGGTCACGACACCCTGGTCGCGCCAGTACGCCCGAACGCCAAACACTCCCAGCCGCGGGTCCCCATGCGTACCTATCTGACCCAGGCTCGCGGCGACGGGCTCCCCGCCGACCCGTGGGTCCGCGTCCACGTCCGCGCCGGCGGACGCATCGTCAAGGTCGCGCCGGCCTCGATGCTCATCGGCGGCTCACTCGACCAGTGGCGTTCCTGGACGGGTCTGCCGTTCGACCGCGACGGTGCGGTGGAGGTGGCAGAGGCGCTCGTGCCCGTGCACTGCGACCTCGCCCACGACTACGCCGTCTACGTCGAGCCGAACGTCTGGATCCACCACGACCTTGCTCCCTGACGCCCGCAGACACCCACTGATACCCGTGCCCGCGGGTCGAACGGCCCGTGGGCCGTGGACCTCTGATGGGTCGAACACTGTCGTGACCCGAGATCTCCTTTTGGTGAAGGCTGCACAGGCCGCACCCGGCGTCGGGCCGGATTCACGAGCGCTGATAGGAGTACGAAAATGGCGGAAAGAGGCGCAACTCCCGCGAGTACCAGCGACGGTGTTGAATCCCGTGCACTCGACGTACCCACCGATCTCGACCACGGCGGGGTCGTGGAGATCTCGGGTGAACTCCGGAAACTACTCGCCGACGTCTTCGCTCTCTATGTCAAGACGAAGAACTTCCACTGGCACATGACGGGCCGGCATTTCCGCG
>JBOHED010000810.1:0-9921 GCA_050700915.1 Actinopolymorphaceae bacterium
CTCGATCTCACGGAGTTCGGGCTGGCCGCGGGTGATGTCGCCGCGCGGGCGCGCGCCGAGGGAGTCCTGGTGTCTGTTCTCGGCCCGTCGACGATCCGGCTCGTGACCCACCTCGACGTCGACGCGATGGCGTGCGAGCGGGCCGGCAACGTGCTCGCCCGCGTCCTCGCGGCATAAGGCCAGCAGAGGTCTTCCGATGCCAGACATCCAGTCGTTCGTCGCCGACCTGCCCAAGGTGGAGCTCCATCTGCACCTGGTGGGTTCGGCTTCGGTCGAGACCGTCCTGGAGCTGGCCCGCCGCCATCCGGACGCCGGCGTTCCCACCGAACGAGCCGAGCTCGCGGAGTACTACGAGTTTCGTGACTTCCCACACTTCCTCGACGTCTACGGTGCAGTGAGCGGCCTCGTGCGCACCGGCGCGGATGTCGTTGCCCTCGTGGTCGGGCTCGCCCGCGACGCGGCCCGCAGCAACGTCCGTTATGCGGAGGTCACGGTCACCGTGACCTCCCATCTCAGGGCGGGTGTCGAGCCGGACGAGCTCGCAGAGGCCCTCACCCGTGGCCGAGTGCTTGCACGGGAGGATCACGGCGTCGACCTCAACTGGATCTTCGACATCGCCGGCGGGGAAGGCCAGGGGAGCGGTTGGGAGACCGTCGCGTTCGCCTTGCGGCACCCACCCGCCGGCCTCGTGGCCCTCGGACTCGGCGGTCTCGAGGTGGGCGTCGGCCGGGCACAGTTCCGGCGGCACTTCACCGTCGCGCGGGAGGCCGGGCTGGCGAGCGTGGTGCACGCGGGGGAGACCACCGGGCCGGCCAGCGTCTGGTCGACGATCCACGATCTGGGAGCCGTACGCATCGGTCACGGGATCGGTGCCGTCACCGATCCGCGGCTGCTCGACCACCTGCGGGAGCGCCGCATCACCCTGGAGATCTGCCCGACATCCAACGTCCGCACCCGGTCGGTGGCCTCCTGGGACGTCCATCCACTGCCCAGGTTCCTCGACCACGGCGTGCCGGTCACGCTGTCGACGGACGACCCCGGGATGTTCGGGGCCGAGCTCAACGACGAGTACGCCCGAGCCGCCGCGGTCTTCGGGCTGACCCGCGTCGAGCTGTCGGAGATCGCCCGCGCGGGGGTGCGCGCCGCCTTGTGCGGTGAGGCGTACCGGGAGCGTCTCCTGGCGGAGATCGACGCCGTGCCGGGTTCACCGCAGGGGACCCCTCACCCAACGGGGCCTTGCAAGAGGGGACCCCTGATCCAATAGGTCCGCCGCAGGGCGCCCCTCATCCAACGAGTGCCGCAAGAAGCCGCCCCGACAAGCTCCGCGTCGCCCCTGCCCACTCCTGCTAGCGACCGGCGGCGGACGACCGGTCGAGCATCCGGGGAAACTGGCGTACGGCGGAGGCGAGCTCGCGGAGTTCGGCCCCGGCCAGTGACTGCCGCCCGTCGACGAGGGCGTTCTCGGGGTCGGGATGGACGTCGACCAGAAGTCCGTCGGCACCCACGGCGATGGCGGCCCGGGCAAGCGGCACCACGAGGTCCCGCCGCCCGCAGGCGCGGGACGGGTCCACGATCACCGGCAGGTGGGAGAGCTGCTGGACCAGGGGAACCGCACCGAGGTCGAGGGTGGCGTTGGTCGCGGTCTCGAACGTACGGATACCACCCTCGCAGAGCACGATGCCGAGGTTGCCGCGCTGGGCGACGAACTCGGCCGCCATCAGCCATTCGTCGACCGTGGCCTGCCGGCCGCGGGACAACAGGACCGGCCGGCCGGAGCGGCCCACGCTGTCGAGGAGCGGGAGGTTCTGCATGCTGGCCGCGCCGACCGTGAGCAGGTCGGCGTAGGACGAGACGAGTTCGACGTCGGCCGGGTCGACGACCTCGATCGCGATCAGCAGGCCGGTCGTGTCGCGGACGTTGGCCAGCACCTTCAGGCCCGCCTCGCCCAGACTCGGAAAGCCCGGTGGCAGCGTCCGTGCGTTGTGCACGCCACCGCGGAGGACGGTCGCGCCGGCCGCGGCGGCCAGCCGGGCGGCGCCCAGGGCTTGCTCGGGGCTCTCGACCGCGGGAGGTCCGGCGATCAGGGTGAATGTGCCGGGCCCGATCGGCACCTGGTGGCCCGGTGGTCCGACGTGGACGACGGAACGCCCCGTGTGGGCCTGGGCGCTGACGAGCTTGTACGGGGCCGAGACACGCAGCACCGTCGACACCCCCGGCATCCCCGGCAGGTTGAGCTCATAGCACCCCACGGCGTCACCCACCACACCGATGATGGTGCGGAGCACGCCGCGGCTGACGAACGCCTGGCTGCCCGAGGATTGGATCCGTGCGACGACCGCATCGACCTGTTCGTCGGGTGCGCCCGGCGCCATGACGACCACCATGACCGGTGGGCCTCCCATAACCGCCGCTAGCGGCTTGCCTCGCGTGCCGCTCGAGGACTGGAGCGTATCCGTGCCCTCTCACCTACTGGCATGCCAGTCCGGGATCCGGACGCGGCCGATGGTCACAATCGGGCCACGGGTCCCCTTACCACGTTGGAGGTTCGCGATGCGCCGAGGGGATTCGTGACGCCCGAAGGTTCGCCCGATCCGCCGGGGTCAGAGTGGTGGACCCTCGCCGGTCTCCTCCTGATGGGAGTAGCGCCGGCCGGACCAGGGGTCTGCGGAGTTGTGGTAGCCGCGCTCCTCCCAGAAGCCGCGCCTGTCCTGTGTGAGGTACTCGATCTGGCGGAGCCACTTGGGCCCCTTCCAGGAGTACAGGTGGGGGACGACCAGCCGGAGCGGTCCTCCGCGTTCGGGCTCGAGCGGGCGGTCGGCGACGTGGGTCGCGAGCAGCGCACCCTCGGCCGCGAAGTCGGCCCGGGTCAGGTTCGCGGAGTAACCGAACTGCGCCCAGGCCATCACGTAACGTACGTCCTCGCGTGGGGGGGCGAGATCGAAGAGCGCCTTGGTGGGTACGCCTGACCAGCACAGGTCGAGCACCGTGTGACCGCTGACGCAGTGCAGGTCCGCCCGCACCCGGACCCGCGGGAGCGCGTCAAGAGCGGCGAGGTCGAGCAGGTGGTCGTGACCGGACGCCGTGGCGCCACTGATCCGAAGGTCCCAGCCCGCCGGATCGGTCCGGCGGGGGACCGGTCCGTAATGAGAGACCCGCCATTCGCTGGCGACTCGTTGACCGGGCGGAAGTCCGCGACGGGCGTCGACGTCCGCCACGGTGTTCGTCGTGGCTTCTCCGTCACTGCGCCGACCCTGCACGAAGAGCCATGCTCTCAGATGCTGGGACGGAACTCGCAGGAGGGCCTGACCCCACGCCTCGGTTCGCGGTGACGAGCGGGACCGAGGCGTGGACGCCAGCCCCTTCAGCTCAGGGTGAACGGGCAGAACTGCTTCATCTGCGGCCCCACCCGGTCCTGAACCTGTTGCAGCGCCTCCTCCGGTGTGACCTCGCCGAGCAGGACGGATGTCTGGGCGGCGCCCATCGCGTCGGAGATCTGGGCGCCGACGGGCAGGGCCGGTCGGTTGGTGGCGTACTTCATCATGCTCGGGAAGATCCCCTGCTCGCCGGTGACGCTCTTGTCGTCGATGAGCGACTTCCAGGTCGGAATCTTGCTGGCGCCCTTCGCGTAGATCCGCTGGCCCGGCTCCCCCGCGTAGAACTTCATGAACTTCCACGTGAGGTCGGGGTTCTGCACGTTGCTGGGCATGACGAGGGCGAAGCCGCCGGCCCAGGTCATCGGCTCGTCGCCCTCCTCGGCCACCGGCATGTACGTCACGCCGTAGTCGAGCTTGGGTGCGTACTGCTTGATGCTCGCCAGCGTCCAGTTGCCGTCGATCGCCATGCCGAGCCGGCCGGTGTAGAACGGCGAGGTCGTCGGGTCGGCGTTCGGGGGACGGTACGTCGCGAGGTACGCCGACACCTTCTGATAGTCGAACCTCTCCGACCAGGAGCGGAACAGCTCGAAGGTCTTCTCCCAACCAGGCGACTGCGCGGTGATCTCACAGCTCGAATCGTCGTACCACTTGGCCTTGTTGATGAGTCCCCACGTCGCGTGGAACGCCTGGCCGTCCCACGGGATCATGCCCATCCGCGTGTAGTTGCCCTTGTCGTCGGTCTCGTTGACCTTCTCCGCGATCTCGAGGACCTCGTCGATCGTCGGTGGACCGTTGGACGGGTCGAGTACCGCGGGATCGACGCCGGCTTCGCGGAGGGTCTTCTTGTTGTAGTAGAGCCCGCGCGCGTCGGTGTCGAACGGAAGGGCGTAGAGATCGCCGTTGTACGACGCCTCCGCGATCGCGAAGGGAAGGTACTCGTCCGCGAGGTTCTCGCTGTCCGCCTCCACCCTCGGCGACAGGTTGGCGAGCAGACCGGTCGACGCCTGGTTCGCGACGGTGAACCGGTCGGTGATGAAGACGTTGGGTGGTTCCTTCGCGCGGACGGCCGCGATGAGGGCGGTGTTGTCGCCGGTGAACCGACCTGCCTTCGGCACGATCTGCACGTGGACGCCGGGATTCTGTTTCTCGAACTCGGCGATGATTTCCTGCTGCGGCTTCATGTCGATCTCGCCACCGAGCGAGGTCCAGACCAGGAGTTCGTTCGCGCCTCGGTCGTTCGCGCAGGCGGCGCCGGTCGCCGCGAGCATGACCAGCGCGAGCGCGGTGAGGGCGAGTCGGCGAGGACGGATACGGGGGAGTCTCATCTTTTTCGAGGTGTCCTCTCCTACTTGAAGCTGCCGAGCGTGATACCGCTGATGAAGTACTTCTGGAACGCGAAGAACAAGATGACGAGCGGCGCCACGATCATCACCGACGCGGCCATCAGCAGGTTGAACTGCACGTCGTGCGTACTCCGGAACGCCTCGAGCCCGATCGCCAGGGTCTGCTTCGCCTCGTCCTGCAGGTACAGCAGCGGCCCCATGAAGTCGTTCCAGGAGCCGACGGCGGAGAAGATTGCGACCGCCGCTACGGCGGGCCGGGACATGGGGAAGACCACGCGCCACAGGATCTGCCATTCGTTCGCGCCGTCGACCCGTGCCGCGTCGAGGTGTTCGCGTGGCACCTGGAGCAGGAACTGTCGCAACAGGAACACGAAGAACGCACTCGCGAGGAAATGCGGGACCACCAGCGGCAGGAACGTGTTGATCCACCCCAGCCAGGCGAACAGGTCGAAGGTCGGGATGATGGCGATCGGAAACGGGATGAACAGCGTCGCCAGGACGATGTAGAAGACCTTGTCCCGCCCGCGCCAGTCGATACACGCGAACCCGTAGGCCACGATGAGGTTCGAGATCACCGAGCCGATGACGCCGAGCACCGTGATGATGACCGAGTTGGAGAAGTACGTCGCGAACGGGATCGTCTGGAACGCCTCGACGAAGTTGCTCCACAGCCAGCTCGTCGGGATGAGCGTCGGCGGCGTCGTCGCGAGCTCTTCGTTCGACTTCAGTGCTGTCGCGGCCATCCAGTACAACGGCAACAGAAAGACCGCCGACATCGCCACCAGGAAGACGCGGTTGCCGACCTTGTCCCACACTCTGCGCGCCGCACGCGAACGGGCCGACAGCACCGGACCACTGTCATGCCGCGGAGCCTCGATTCCGAGCTCGGTCTGTGGTGCCATGCTGGAGTCCTCTTCTGTCTTGGTGAGAGTCGGTGTCCGATCGGGTCGGGCCGAGCTTGCTCAGGAGGCGACCTCGTAGTTCACGAAGCGTCTCGACACCTGGTAGACCGCGACGGCGAGCACCACGCCGGCAAGGAACAGCATGAGAGCGAGCGCACATGCATAGCCCAACTCCGCATAGCTGAAGGCGTTCTTGTAGAGGTAGAACATGTAGAACAACGTTCCGTTGCCCGGGCCACCCCGCGTCATGATGTACGCCTGGGTGAAGACCTGGAGACCGCCGCTGATTCCGGTGATGAGGTTGAACAGAATCGCCGGTGTGAGCAACGGGATCGTGATCCGGAAGAACGACTGGAATGCGTTGGCGCCGTCGATCCGCGCGGATTCGTACAACGTCTGCGGGATGTTGTTGAGCCCGGCCAGGAAGATGAGCGCCGCGTTGCCCGCCCCGAGTTGTGCGGTGGCCACGATCACGATCTTCGCCGTGGTCGGGTCGGCGAGATAGTCCGTGGGTGGTGCGCCGAAAAGGCCGAAGAACTGGTTGACGATGCCAGTGCCCGGATTGACCAGCACGATGAAGATGAACGACAGCGCGAAGATCGGCGCGAGCGACGGTATGTACAACGCGGTGCGGTAGAACGCCACCTCACGCACCGGACGGTTCATCGCCAGCGCGAGCAACAAAGCGATGACGAGTCCGATAGGAACCGCCCAGCCGGAGTAGAAGAGCGTGTTGTAGACAGAGGTCCAGACCAGCGGATCCTGGACCAGGCGTAAGTAGTTGCCGGCCCCGAACCATTCCGGCGGCCGCATCCCGGAGTATTTCGTCAGGCTGAGCGCGAACGAGTAGACGATCGGGTACAGCACGAAGGCGAGCACGCCCACGATCCACGGGCTGATGAACAGCAGGCCCTTACGGAGGTTGGACTTCTCCCGCGGGCTCCACGCGGTGCGGATCGGCTCGCCGGCAGCCGGTGTGCGGCTGGTCGCTATGTCGGTCGTGGCAGTCAACGTCGTACCTTTCGGACGTGCTCGTGACGGCCGCGTTACCGGTCCTGGTCGGACTGGCGACGCCGCCTGCGCGAACCTTGTGGGCACGTTCCCAGGTGGGACTTAAGGGATGAGAATGGTCTGCCTACCGAAGGTTTTCAACCCGTTGGCGTAGCCGAACGTGGACGTCTTTACAACGTGAGCACTACGTGGTGGTCGACGGCGCTCGGGGCCGGCCCGCTGGCATCAGTTCGGCGGTGTACATCGCGGCGAGGATGAGTCCACCTCCGGTCACCACCCGGACGGTGGCGAGTTCGCCGCCGAGTACGACCGCGAACGCCGCGGCCCACACCGGCTCCATGCACATGATGACGGCGGCCCGGGTCGCGGTGAGGTGCGCCTGCGCCCAGGTCTGGGTCACCAGCGCGAAGGCTCCCGCGACGAGCGCCATGTAGAGCAACGACGCCCAGTCGTCGGTCCGATCGGGCACCGCGATACCGCCTGGCAGGGCGGCGACACCGCACACGACCGCGATGACCGCCAGCTGGACGACCGAGAGTCCGAGCGCGTCCCGGCGGCTGGTCCAGGCGCCGACTCCGACGATGTGCAGGGCGTACAACGCGGCGGACAGGAGCGTGAGCGTCTCGCCGTACCCGAACGCGAATCCGCGCAGCGCCAGGACGGCGAGCCCGGTGGTCGCGAGCAGCACCGCCACCCACGCCGCCCGCCCGATCCGCTGCCGCAGCAGCACACCGGCGAGCAGCGGTGTCATGACGACATACATCCCGGTGACGAAGCCGCTTACCGACGCCGACGTGTGCGCGAGCCCTTCGGTCTGCAGGATCTGGGCGAGGCCGTAGACGGCGCCGAGCGCGATACCGCGGCGGCGGGTGGGTGGGGCGAGACGGCGGACGCTCTTCCAGGCGAGGAGCCCGAGGATCGCAGCCGCGACGGCGAACCGCACCGCCAGGAAGTCCGGCACCGGTACCCGCACCACGAGGTCCTTGATAAGGAAGAACGTCGACCCCCACGTCGCGGTGACCGCCAGCAGGCCCGCCACCGCGAGCAGAGACCCGCGGTCCAGCCGCCCGGGTGCCGCCGCCGCGTCGTCCTCGGCGTTGTGCGGCGTACGCAGGTCAGGTGGGGGTCCGGTCATCGACGCCGCCCCTTCCGTGCCGCGATCCGGCGAAGCAGGGTGATGTCCTCGGCCCAGGCGTCCCTACCGCCCGGTGTCTCCACGATGAGCGGCACGCCCTGTGCCGCCGGATGGCGCAACAACTCACCGAACGCCGCCTCGCCGATGTGGCCCTGCCCGATCCGCTCGTGCCGGTCACGGAAGCTGCCGCACGGGTCCTTGGAGTCGTTCGCGTGCACCAGCTCCAGGCGTACCGGCGCGATCGTCTCGACGAGCTGGTCGAGCGTGCGCGTCATACCACCCCGCCGGTCGAGCGGCGCTCCCGCGGCGAACACGTGGCAGGTGTCGAGGCAGATGCCCAGCTTCGGGTGGCGTTCGAGGGAGTCGAGGTAGCGGGGCAACTGGTCGATTCCCGCACACAGCGACTGTCCCTGCCCGGCGGTCGGCTCCAGCAGCAGCGTCGGTCCTTCGTCGGGAAGCTTGTCCAGCAACGGCAGCAGCCCCTCGCGCACCTGCCGCATCGCCTGGTCGTAGCCGCCCTGCGCAACGCATGAACCGGTGTGGACGACCACGCCGCGGGCGCCGATGCCGGACCCGCGGGCCAGGTTGTGCGCTACCGAGTCGAGAGACCGTTGCACGGTCGTCGCCGTGGGAGACCCCAGGTTGACGAGGTACGGCGTGTGGACGTACGCCGGCACCCCCGCCTCCGCACACCGCTCCCGGAACGTACGGTCCTCCGCCGGGTCGCCGTGAGCGAGCGCCCACCCGCGCGGGTTGCCGACGAAGACCTGGAGCGCCGTGGCACCGATCTCGCTGGCAACGCCGAGAGCGCCGGTGGCGAGTCCACCCGCGACCGGTACGTGGGACCCGATGGGGCGGGGTGGCGGGCTCACACCTTCTCGAGGACGATCGTGGACCCGACCCGCGCCGGCTGCCCGGCCGCCGGTGTCTGGCTGGCGATGATGTTCATGCCGACGTAGAGCGCGGCCTGGCGTACCTCGACCTGGAAGCCCGCGTCGGTCAAGGCCTTCGTCGCCTCCTCCTCGCCCATGCGTACGACGTCTGGCACGGGGATGAACTCGGGGCCCTTGGAGACGACGAGGTTCACCGTGTCGCCGCGATGTCCCTGGCCCGGCTGCGGGTCCTGGCCGATGACGGCGTTCGGGGCCACGGTGTCGGAGAACTCGTCGGTTCTCGTGACAACCAGCCCGATCCCCTCCAACGTCGTCGTGGCCTGGGTGACCTCGAGCCCGACGACCGACGGGATGGACAGCGGTTCCGCCCCCTTGCTGACGACGAGCGTCACCGGGGCGTCCCGGCGGAGGGGCGTGTCCGGAGTGGGGGACGTACGAATCACCCGCCCCGCCTCGACATCGCTGCTGTACTCCCGCTGGACCGGGGCGAGCGTGAGCTTGGCGCCCGTGACGACGCGCCTGGCCCGGCGTTCGGTCATGCCGTTGACGTTGGGCGCGAGATAACGCTCGGGTCCGCGGGACACCCAGACCTCGACAGTGCCGCCACGGAACACGCGCTCACCCCGGGTGGGGACGGAACGGATCACGCGGTCCTTGGCCACCCGTTCGTGGAAGACGAGCCTCGGTGCGAACACCACTCCGGAGCGCTCACCGAGCTGCGGGAGAGCGGCCTTGCTCGTGCCGATGACCTCCGGCACGCGAGTGAACGGACCCACCGCGGCAAGCCAGCAGACGCCGCCTGCCACGACGACGAGGGCCAGGGCGAACGCGCCGATGACCCAGAGCCGTCGCCACCAGGGCGGCAGGGGGCGTCCCTCATAGTCCTCGTCGTCGTACGACGGTTGCCGGACACCGACGACTCCGGGAGCGCCGCCCGGTGCGAACGGTCCGAGCCGACCGTCCTGCCCCTGTGCACCGGTACGCATCGCCTCCATGGGGGCGACCAGCGTGTGCTCGGCCCGCTGTGGTTGCGGCACCGGCGACTGTGCCTGGGACTGCGCTTGCGACTGCCCTGGCCGGTGGAGCAGCCCGAGGTCCTGCGTGAGCTGGGGGTCGTCGACACCCTGCCCGAGCGCAGCCCGGGCGCGTCGTAGCAGCTGCAGGAGGACGCGCGCGTCGGCGGGACGCTGGTGGGGGTCACGCGCGGTGGCACAAAGGACCAGCCCGTCGACGTAGCCGGGAATCCCGGGTACGGCCTGCGAC
>JBOHED010000811.1:0-2830 GCA_050700915.1 Actinopolymorphaceae bacterium
CGTTGAACATCCACTCGTTCTTGGGGTGGTTGACCCGGGCGACCACGCGGGGGACGCCGAACTCGGTCTTGGCGAGCAACGACACGACGAGGTTGACCTTGTCGTCGCCGGTCGCGGCGATGACGACGTCGCAGCGGTGCAGTGCGGCCTCATCGAGGGTCGAGAGCTCGCAGGCGTCGGCAAGGAGCCACTCGGCGTGCGGAACGACCTCGACCTTCATGGCGGAGGGATCGCGGTCGATGAGGAGGACCTCGTGGCGGTTCTCGACCAACTCACTCGCGATGGACTGGCCGACGTTGCCGGCTCCGGCGATGACCACGCGCATCTAGAGTTCCTCCGGACCCGAGGCGAAAGCGTTCTCCACCTTGTCGATCGTGCCCTCGCGCATGATGACGTGGAGGAGGTCACCGTCCTGTACGACGGTGTCGGGGCCGGGCAGGATGCCTTCGCCGAGTCTGGTAAGGAACGCCACCCGGGCCCCGGTGGACCGTTCCAGCTCGGTCACCCCGTGTCCCACCCAGGACGGGTCGATGTGGATCTCGGCCAGGCGTACGGTCCCGGTCGGGTCGCGCCACTCCGGCTCTGACCCTTCCGGCAGCAGCCGGCGGATGATCTGGTGGGTCGTCCACGGGATCGTCGCGACCGTGGGGATGCCGAGGCGCTGGTAGACCTCGGCCCGGCCGGGGTCGTAGATGCGGGCCACGACGTTCTCGACCCGGAAGATCTCCCGGGCGATCCGGGCGGACAAAACATTGGAGTTGTCACCGCTGGAGACCGCGGCGAAGGCCCCTGCCTCACCGATGCCGGCCTCTGCGAGGACGTCGCGGTCGAAGCCCATGCCGGTGACGGTCCGACCGCCAAAGCTCGGACCGAGGCGGCGGAACGCCTCCGCCGCCCGGTCGACCACGGCGACGCTGTGGCCGCGGTCCTCGAGGCTGTGCGCGAGAGTGGAACCGACGCGCCCGCAGCCCATGATCACGATGTGCACGGTGTCCTCTTCGCCCGATCGCTGGCCGGATCGTTCCTGACGCTACACCGCGTCACCCCACCGGTGACGGACGGGGCGCTGGACCGGGCCGGATCGGGCGTTGGACCGGCTGGATCGGCCGCGAACCACCACGGTGCCTGTCGTCTGACCTTCATCGGATACCTCTAGCATTCCTTGCCGTGGGAATAGGCGATCTCGGCAAGCGGCTGCTGATCGGGCGCAAGCTCCGCAGCACCCAGATCCACCAGACTCTGCTGTCGAAGCGCATCGCCCTCCCCGTCTTCGCCAGCGACGCACTCTCCTCCGTGGCGTACGCACCTGACGAGATCTTCATCATGCTGTCGTTCGCCGGCCTGGCCGCCTACGCCTTCTCGTGGAAGATCGGCATCGTGGTCGCGATCGTCATGCTCGCGGTGGTGGCGTCGTACCGGCAGAACGTGCAGGCGTACCAGTCCGGTGGCGGCGACTACGAGGTCTCGACGGTCAACCTGGGGCACACGGCCGGGCTCACCGTCGCCAGCGCCCTCCTGGTCGACTACGTCCTCACCGTGGCGGTGTCGATCTCATCCGCGGCGCAGTACGCCGCGACGGCGATCGAGTCGTGGCAGGGTCACCAGACGACGGTCGCGGTCATCGCCACGGTGTTTCTGATGGCGATGAACCTGCGCGGCATCCGCGAGTCCGGCACGACGTTCGCGGTTCCGACGTACCTTTTCATGGCGGCGATTATCGGGATGTCGCTGTGGGGGCTCGTCCGGTACCTGCTGGGAGACCTCCCGGCCGCCGAGACGGCCGATCTCAAGCTCGCGCCCACGTCGGAGTTCGCGCAGGGCTTCACGGGACTGGCCGCCGCGTTCCTGCTGCTGCGGGCGTTCGCGTCTGGGTGTGCCGCGCTGACCGGCGTGGAGGCGATCAGCAACGGGGTTCCGGCGTTCCGCAAACCCAAGGGGCGCAACGCCGCGACGACGCTGCTCCTGCTCGGGGTGATCGCGGTCGTCATGGGGCTGAGTGTCAACCTGCTGGGCAACGCCATGGGCGTACGGATGGCCGAACGTCCGGCGACGCAGCTGCTCCACCCGGACGGCACGCCCGTGGGGCCGGGCTATCACCAGGACCCGGTGATCAGTCAGCTCGCGGGAGGGATCTTCGACAACTTCCCGGTCGGGTTCTACTTCGTCGCCGCCGCGACCGGGGTGATCCTGGTGCTCGCCGCCAACACCGCGTTCAACGGGTTCCCCGTCCTCGGATCGATCCTCGCCCGCGACGGCTATCTGCCCCGACAGCTGCACACCCGCGGCGACCGGCTGGCGTTCAGCAACGGGATCATCCTGCTTGCCGGGTTCGCGATCCTGCTGATCGTCGCGTTCGACGCGCAGGTGACCTCGCTGATCCAGCTCTACATCGTCGGCGTGTTCGTGTCGTTCACGGTCAGTCAGACCGGAATGGTGCTGCACTGGACGGCGCTCCTACGGACGCAGAAGGATCCGGCCACCATCCGGCGGATGCGACGCAGCCGGTTGATCAACGGCTTCGGGCTCACGGTGACCGCGATCGTGCTGGTCGTGGTCCTGGTCACGAAGTTCACCCAGGGCGCGTGGATCTCGATCCTCGCGATGGCGGTGCTCTTCGTCCTGATGCGCGGGATCCGGGCACACTACGACCGGGTGGCCCACGAGCTCACGGTCGGGCCCGGCGATGAGCTGACGCTTCCTTCCAAGGTGCATGCGGTGGTGTTGATCTCCAAGCTGCACAGGCCGGCGCTGCGGGCGCTGGCGTTCGGGCGGGCCTCCCGTCCGGACGTCCTGGAGGCGTTGACCGTCGACGTCGACCCGGACGAGACCC
>JBOHED010000812.1:0-2380 GCA_050700915.1 Actinopolymorphaceae bacterium
GTGCCGTCATCGCGAAGGAGTAGGCACAGGTGTGGCCGACGACCTCGCCGCCGTCCACCGCGCCGAAGCTCCGGTCGGGTTCGAACCGGGCCCGCTCGAAGTCCTGCTCGTCGGCGGGCCAGTCGGATCCGAACGACATTTCGATGATCCGCGCCACGTGGGTCCACGCATCGTCGCCCAGGCGCCGCACCGGGACACTCATGGCGTCTGCCTCGTCATCACGAGCCAATGCCTACCAGACGGGTGCCAGACCGGCCCAGCAGATTTCCGTCGCCGCGGGTCGGGGCGTGGGTAGGTCGGGGCGGAACAAGAGAGATCGTCGACAATTCCCGCGATATCTGTCCTGCCATTGTCTGGCGGAGCTGCCGAACAGCTTGTTATCTTGGAATTTCTTCTCGAATGCAAGGCGAATTCTTGAATCAATTCGGCAGGGGGATATGAACGAAACAAATGATACCGCGAATTCGGCGGGCCCGTCAACCAACTGGCCATGGAGATCGCGTCCGAACAGCGGTACGTCTCGATGCTCTACGAGCGTCTCGATGCCCTTCGTGCACAGACGAGTGACCGGCTGCGTCAGGTTCATCGCGGCCCTCATGCCGGACACGACCAGGCATTCAGCGAGCGACAGTCATTCCACGAGTTGCATTCCGGCCGGCTCTCCCAACTGTCGGCCGTGGAGCGCGGTCTTTGTTTCGGGCGGCTCGACATGGACGACCAGACGCGGACGTATATCGGCAGGATGGGAATCTTCGACAACGACTACGAAGCGCTCCTGATCGACTGGCGCACTCCGGTGGCGCAGCCCTTCTACCGGGCGACGCCGGCCGACCGTTCGGGTGTCGTATGCCGCCGCTACCTCCGTACCCGTGGTCGCCAGGTGATCGGGATCGAGGACGACCTGCTCGACCTTGCCGCCTTGGACGACGGGCAACGGCACCACCTGTCCGGGGAGGGGGCACTGCTGGCCTCGCTCGCAGCCGGCCGGACGGGCCGGATGGCCGACATCGTGGCGACGATCCAGGCCGAACAGGACAAGGTCATCCGTTCCGACCTCTCCGGGGTGCTGGTCGTCGAGGGCGGCCCGGGGACGGGCAAGACGGTGGTCGCGCTGCACCGGGCGGCCTACCTGCTCTACACCCATCGCCAACGCCTGGCCAAGCGCGGCGTCCTGATCCTCGGACCCAACCTCACGTTCATGCGGTACATCGACCAGGTCCTGCCGTCACTCGGCGAGACCGAGGCGGTCCTCGCGACCGTCGGCGAGCTCTATCCCGGAGTCGTCGCGACCGGCCGCGAGGCGCCCGAAACCGAACGGGTGAAGGGCGATCCGCGGATGGCCGGCGTGCTGGCGAGCGCCGTACGCCAACGTCAGCGCGTGCCAGAGGTCGACCTCGAGATCGACGTGGAGGGGGAGACGTACGAACTGACGCGGCGGGCGTGCGCGACCGCGGGGGCGCGCGTGCGCGAGCTGGCGCAGGAGACCGGTGAGGACCAGCACAACCGGATCCGCCGGCACTTCGTCAGGGAGCTGCTCGACCACCTCACGGCTCAGGGCGTCGAACGGCTTGGTCAGGACCTGGTGGGTGACGCCGACGTCGAGGACATCCGTGCCGAGTTCCGCACGTCGCCCGCCGTCCGGCAGGTGCTCGACGACCTCTGGCCGGAGCTGACGCCGGAGCGCTTCCTTGACGATCTCTATGCTTCCGCCGAACGCCTGGCGGCCGCGGCGCCGGACTTCACCGCCGCCGAGCGGGCCGCCCTGGTGAGCTCTCCCGAACAGCCCTGGACTCCTGCCGACGTGCCACTACTCGACGAGGCCGCCGAACTGCTGGGCAGCCTCGACGCGACCGTCGCCCAGGCCAGCAGCGCTGCGGCGCGGCAGAGTGCGGCGGCAGCGGAGGAGTTCGCGTACGCCCGCGCGACCGTGGAGTTGCAGGCGGAGTACGGACAGCTGGCCGCCACCCCCGACGACCTCGATCCCGTCGCCGCGATGGTGTCCGGCCGCTACGGCGAGAGCCGGCGTCCCGGACCTGCGGCGGACTCCGCGCTCGCCGACCGGGAGTGGACCTACGGCCACGTCATCGTCGACGAGGCCCAGGAGCTCTCGGCGATGGCGTGGCGGATGGTGATGCGCAGGTGCCCCGCGCGGTCCATGACGGTCGTCGGGGACATCGCGCAGGCGGGTGCCGCCGGCGGAGCGGGGTCGTGGGCCGACGCCCTCGATCCCTACGCCGGCGGCAGGTGGCGAAAGGAACGCCTCACCGTCAACTACCGCACGCCGAAGCAGATCATGTCCCTGGCCGGGGACGTGCTGGCCGCGATCGATCCCGAGGTGGAACCGCCGCGCTCCGTCCGGGACGGCATGCCGCCGTGGTGT
>JBOHED010000813.1:0-5634 GCA_050700915.1 Actinopolymorphaceae bacterium
TCCGCCGCAGCGTTCCCGTGCGGAAGTCCAGCTCCCGGGCGTGCGCCAGCGCGGAGCCGTAGCGCATGTCCAGCGGCTCGTCCTCGACCAGGAGCCGGATGATCTTGCCGTCGGTGACGTTCACCACCGTCTGGCCGTCCTCCGGGTAGCCGTAGCCGGCTTCGGCGTACGGCAGGGGGCGGCGTTCGAAGAAGCCGTTCAGATAGGTGCCGGGCGTTCCTCGCGGCTCACCTTCCTCGAGTGAGCCGCGGAGCCCGATGTGGCCGTTGGACAACGCGAAGGTCGACTCGGTGCGCTTGAGGGCACTGACGTCGAGTCCACGCCAACGGAGCTTCCACGGCGCCACCTCGTACCCACGCCGCGGGCCACTCCGGTGGCCGCTCGGCCGGCCACTCGTCGGGCCGCTCATCGGGTCACCGTGAGGAGTTCGGCGAGGTCGGTGACCACGACGTCGGCGCCGTGTGCCCGCAGCGCGTCGGCGTGGTGGGTGCGGTCGACCCCGACCACGTGGCCGAAACGGCCCGCGCGTCCGGCCTGGACGCCGGCGAGTGCGTCCTCGAAGACCGCCGCCTGGGACGGTGCCATCTCCAGCTCCTCGGCGCCGGCGAGGAAGGAGTCCGGCTCCGGCTTGCCGCGTAGCTTGCGGTCGGCGATCACGATGCCGTCGATTCTGGCCTGGACGAAGCGGGTCAGCCCGGCGGCGTCCAGGATCATCGCACCGTTGGCCGACGAGGTGACCACCGCTACCCGGAGCCCGGCGGCCTGGACGGCCTCCAGATAGCGCACCGATCCCGGATATGCAGTGACGCCGCGCTCCTTGACGATCGCCAGGAACCGCGCGTTCTTCCGGTTGCCGATCCCGTGCACCGTCTCCTTCGTCGGCGGATCGTCCGGCGCGCCGTCCGGGAGGTGGATCCCGCGCGAACCGAGAAACTCCCGCACCCCGTCGGTGCGCGGCCGGCCGTCGACGTACCGCAGATAGTCGCGTTCGTTGAATGCCGTGACGTCGGCACCGTCGCGTTGGGTGAGAAACGCGTCGAACGTCTGCTTCCACGCCTGTCGGTGCAGGCTCGCCGTGTTCGTCAGGACACCGTCCAGGTCGAACAGGCAGGCCGCTATCCCCGCCGGCAGCCCAGTCATCACGCACCTCATGATGCCCGCGGTGCCGCACGGGGAACAGGTCAACGAGGAGATCTTGTTCGACTGCGCTGCATTGCACCGGTCTCCGAAGGCTTTGTGTCGTACGAAAATGCGGGGCCGTACGAAATGCTTGTGCCGTACGAAATGCTTGTGCCGTACGAAATGCTGGGCGGAGGCGTCAGAAGCAGGTGAGCGAACCAGGGCAGCCGGGACCGCCACGACAGCCGGAGCATCCCCGCCAGCCGGGGAATCCGGTGCGTCGGCTCCGGTACTCCCTCGCCATCATCCTGCTGGCCGTCGTCTCCGGAGCCGACGACGTCTTCAGCTTCGTCGCCCTCGACGGCGTCTTCACCAGTGTCATGACCGGAAACCTCGTCCTGTTCGGGCTCGGGGTCGGTCGCGCCGACCCGTTCGCCGTCCTCACGCCCGCCGTGTCGATCGGCACCTTCGCAGTGGGCGCCTATGTCGCCGCAGGTTGGCTTCGCCAGACCCGCGGCAGTCGTACGGATCCATGGCCGCGGCGGGTGACGGTGGTTCTTGCGTACGGGCAGGTCGCGCATGTCGTCGTCCTGGCCGCCTGGATGGTGACCGACGGTGAGCCGGGTCGGGTCGTACGCCTGGTGATGCTGGCCCTGCTCGCCTCGGCGATGGGGATCCAGTCCGCCGCGGTCAACACGATCTCGGTCCCGGGCATCGCGACGACCTACTTCACGGGGACGCTCACCTGGCTGGCGGCGGAGGCCGCGACGGACCGACCACCGGCCACCATGCGGCGCCGGGCCATGGTCCTGATGTCGATCGTCGCGGGTGCCTCGCTGGCGGGCGTACTTATCGCGTGGGCGCCGCTGTTCCTCCCGGTCCTGCCGGGGGCTGCCATGGCCGCGGCGATCCTGCTCACCACTCGGGGTCGCGGAAGGTTCTACTGGTCCCTGCGATCAGGCGACTAGTATGGTAGTGCTGCCGACCAGTCCTGCCCGGAGTGCGGAGTCGTGGAGAGTGAACAGCCGTTGAAGATCACCGACCTGCGGGCCACCACGATCACCGTTCCGCTGGAGGCCCCGCTCCGCCACTCCAACGGCGCGCACTGGGGCCGGTTCGTGCGTACGATCATCGAGCTCGACACCGACGAGGGCATCGTCGGCCTCGGCGAGATGGGTGGTGGCGGGCAGCCGGCGGACTTCGACGGGCTGAAGCCGTACCTCGTGGGGCACGATCCGTTCGAGCTGGAGGCCCTGCGGTTCAAGATCGCCAATCCCACCGCGTCGCTCTACAACAACCGCACCCAGTTGTTGGCCGCGATCGAGTTCGCCTGCCTCGACCTCTGTGGCAAGGCACTCGGTGTCCCGGTGCACAACCTGCTCGGCGGGAAGGTCCGCGACAAGGTGCCGTTCGCGAGCTATCTCTTCTTCCGGTACGCACATCCGGCGACAGGTGCGGGCGAGATCTTCACTCCTGATGGCCTGGTGCAATACGCCAAGGAACTCAAGGAGACGTACGGATTCACCACTCACAAGCTCAAGGGTGGCGTCTTCGAGCCTGCCCATGAGCTGGCATGTTTTCGCGCCGTCGCCGAGGCGTTCCCGGACGACCGGGTCCGCTACGACCCCAACAGTGTGTTGTCGGTGGATGAGGCGATCAAGTTCGGGCGGGCGATCGAGGACCTCGACAACGACTTCTACGAAGATCCGACGTGGGGTCTGCACGGCATGCGCCAGGTGCGCGACGCGGTCGCGATCCCCCTTGCCACCAACGCGGTTGTCGTCAATTTCGAGCAGCTCGCGACGAACCTGCGCGATCCGGCCGTCGACACGATCCTGCTGGACACCACGTTCTGGGGTGGAATCCGCGCCTGCATCAAGGCGGCGGGAGTCTGCGAGACATTCCAGCAGCAGATCTGCGTCCACTCCTCCGGCGAACTCGGCATCCAGCTCGCCACCATGCTCCACCTCGGCGCCGTCCTGCCGACGCTCACGTTCGCCGCGGATGCGCACTACCACCACCTCGTGGACGACATCATCATGGGCGGCAAGCTGACTTACCACGATGGCGCGATCGCGGTGCCCACCGGTCCCGGACTTGGAGTCGAGCTCGACCGCGACCGGCTGGAGCACTACGCCGAACTCTTCCGCCGACTCGGCAGCTACGCGTACGACCGCGACGCGCTGCGCCCGAGCTGGTTTCCCCTTATTCCCAACAGTTCCTGGGCCCGGCCGGAGTCTGCGGACACCTCGTCCATCCCCGGGCTGGCGGAGCTCGCCGAGCTGCCGCCGCCTCCGGCCCGGCCCATTCCCTGACCGTGTCGCCGCAAGCTGTTGGATGAGGGGCGCCCTGCCGCGAAGGCGTGTTGGAGGAGGGTGCCCCTGCCGCTCAGCGCCGGCGGCGAGGCGTCGACTTCGTGGCGGCCAGCTTGGCCGGCCGCGGCGCCGGTGCCTCCTCCACCTCGTCCTCGTCGAGAACGAAATAGTCGGGGTATTCCTCCTCGAGCGGCTCGAGAATGTCCAGCGCGATCCGCAGATGCTGGGTCAACACCTCGTCGGCCTTCTTGCGTTGCTTGGCGGTCACGAAGTCGACGATCGCGCGGTGCTGGGTGAGTAGCTCGGCCAGGATCTCCGGATCGGGAAGGCTCAGCATCCGTACCCGGTCCAGGTGGGCCTTCGCCGACGACACGATCGGCCACACGCGAGGATGGCCGCCGATCTCGAGGAGGGTCCGGTGCAGACTCTCGTCCGTCGCGAACCACCTGTGCAGGTCGCGCTTGCGCCCTGCCTCCTCCTGCTCCACGAGGAGGGTACGGAGCGACGCCTCGTCGGCGGCCGTGATGTTCTTGATCGCGTGCGGCAGTGACGCGCGTTCGAGGGTCTCCCGGATGAACTGGATCTCCACGACGTCACGCACACTGATTCGCGAGACGAACGTGCCGAGTTGCGGAGCGACCTCCACGAGTGCTTCGTCGGCAAGGCGGATCAGTGCTTCGCGCACCGGAGTGCGGCTCACGCTGTAGCGGGCGGCGAGCTCGTTCTCCGACAACGCCTGCCCTGGCAGCAGATCGAGCGAGACGATGGCGCGACGGAGCAGCGCGTAGACCTGCGATCGCGTACTCGCGTTGCGGAGCACGTCGAGCTGCGCCCGTCGGGGACTGCGCAGCGCACGTCCGGCCATGAGGTCGAGCCACCTTTCCGCTGTACCGCGTTCTCCCCTGGCGATGGTAGAGCACCACGCAGGGCGGCGGTGCCGAGGCCGCGTCGAAGGCCGTGGGGGCGACGGTGACGCCCGACGGGCGGCTCGGAACGTTTGGGAGGGCCCAAGATAAGGAAAGGAGTCCCATCACCGTCACACGTCCACGCCCCGAACGCGCCATGGATCAGGAGAAGCGATCATGCTCAAGGGATTCAAAGAGTTCATCATGCGTGGCAATCTCGTCGAGCTGGCGGTCGCGTTCGTCATGGCGGTCGCGTTCGGCGTCGTCGTCACCAAGGCGGTCGACGTCATCATGAGCCTCATCGGCAAGCTCGGCGGACAGCCGGACTTCAACGCCTGGAAGCCCGCGGGGATCCCCCTCGGCGCGCTGATCACGGCGATCGTCTCGTTCCTCATCCTCTCGGCGGTCGTCTACTTCCTGATCGTCCTGCCCTACAACAAGCTCAAGGAACGCCAGGCCCGCGGCGAGGAGCCCGCACCGCCCGCCGACGACGTCCGGCTGCTCCAGGAGATCCGCGACCTCCTCGCCTCGCGGGACCGTCCCACGTCGTGAGCCAGCGTCCCCCGGATTGAGCCCTCCACCACCGTTCGTCCGTACTCTCCGTCATGGATGACGTTCGCGGCACCGGTGTGCCGCGCGACGCGGTGGAGGTAGTCATGACCATGGTCCTGGAGACGGGGAACGAACCCATCGCCTCTCGTCGCGACTACTGGCAGGCGATGATCGACCACACGACAGTGCCGTTCGAGGGGGAGTTCGTCGGCGACCCGGACTTCAGCTGCTCGATGGTCGTCGGCAGGGTCGGAGCGATCGATGTCGCAGAGGCGACGATGCCGCCGGGAGTGTGTCTGCGGTCGCCGGCCCGGATCCGGCTGTCCGACCCCGACGTCTACCTGATCGACGTGATGGCCGCGGGGCGTCTGGTCGTCCAGCACGACGGCCGCGAGTCCGTGGTCGGGACCGGCGACCTGATGCTGCTCGATCCGTCCCGGCCGACCCGCATCATCCACTCGGCCACCCGCCACGTCTCGCTGGCGGTCCCGCGCGTCATGCTGCCGCTGCGCGGCGAGGAGGTCGCGCAGCTGACCGGCGTACGGATACCCGGCGACCACGGGATCGGCGCCCTCGTCTCATCCCTCGCGCTGCAGCTTCCCCGGCACCTCGACGACTGTGGCAGTTCAGAGGGCGTACGCCTGGGAACGGCCGTGATCGACCTGCTCATGGTGGCGCTGGCGACCCAACTGCGGCGGACCGACACCCTCGAGATGGGTACCCGGCAGCAGGCCCTGCTGCAC
>JBOHED010000814.1:0-7336 GCA_050700915.1 Actinopolymorphaceae bacterium
GCTCTCCAGTGTCACAGTTCACCCCTCTGGGATCTCGTCCCAGACTAGTTGGCGTCGATCAGAACCCGGAAAATTCCGAAAGGCCCTTCAAGCCCTTGCGCTTGTATTTCTCCATCAGGTCTTCTGCCGATCGAATGGCGGCGTCGCCCATCGAGTCCCAACCGCCGCCACCTTCGATGTCGCCGATCTTGTACGAATCCACAGCCGCGGCATTGGCGCCCATGACTGTGCAGATGGCGACATGGCCCAGGCCCACCATGACCATGATCGCCTCCATGACCGGGACGATCGTCCGCGAGATCTGTATCAGCGGGGTGGCGATACCTCTGATGGTGGCCGCAACGGCCGCGCCGATGCCGAAGGCCCAGGACATCGCCAGGGCAGCCGCATACGCGATTGCCAGCGCGGCCAGGATCGTCATGAGTGCGGCGGCAATAGATAGCTGGATGTATCGCAACATCGCGACGACGCCGGTCAGTGAAGCGGTGACGTATCCGAGCTGTTTGGTGGCGTCGAGGCTGATCCGGTACATGTCCAGCTGCCGGCTGAATTCCTCCTGGTCGTCTGCCTTCCAGTTCTGTTCGGTGATCGTGGAGCCGTGTTTCTCGATCTCGGCGGAGAGTTCGCTGGCGGCGTTGGCTGCTTCGTGGACCTGGGAACAGGCCTCCATCATCTTCGCGGTGTCCGTGATGATCAGCGCCAGACGTGGCGGCATCCCGAGCGCGGCGTTCGCGGCGCCGACACCGGGAAGCTTGACAGGTGCGACCTTGCCCCAGATCCCTGCCATCTTCCCGCCGCCACCGCCCATCGTGCCCAGCGCGTTGAGCAGGATGCCGCTCTTCTCGGCAGGCATCGGAGTCCAGAGCTCCCAAAAAGCCGCGGCGGCGAGGACCGATGAAACCGCAGCTGTCTGCCCAAGGAGCTTTCCCGAGGAGACCTGACCGGCCATGGAGTCATAGGGGTTGCTCATCAATTTCCTCCGGGCTGCAGCGTGTTGGTTTCCTCGATGGCTTCCCAGTTCCTCGAGCACGCCTGTGCGCCCTCGTTCAGCTGTCCGGCGACCTTCTGCTTCCGCTCGAGCGAGTCCTCGAGGAATGCCGACGCGAAGAAGAAGCTCATCACCACGAGCAATCCACCGCCCTGGCCGGCGTCCATCATGGTGCTCTGGGCGTCCGCGCACTGCCGTGAGGCTTGCGGCAGGGCGCCATCAGCGGAGCGCTGAACACGCTTGCCGAGGTCGCTCACGAACTGCCAGTCGACTGCGTTCGATCCCATGCGAAGCAAGATACCGCCAGGTGCCACGCGCGGTGCTCGAGGATGGCCAGCCCTGTGGATAACGCCCACGGCAACGCTGGTCGGTACGCGTCCCGCGAGACGGTCGGTAAGCGGCCGTGCGACACGCAGTGAGGTCACCTCCGTTGGCAGCGGCTCGCCGTTGCCGCATACGGACAGCCGATCTCGGAATCAGCGGTGTCGACGTCGACTACAGATTGTGGCCAGTCGCGGACCTGAGGCGTGGGCCCCTGCTGGCCGCGGGGCTGTCCAAGGCGGCGATCGACCGGTATCGCGAACTGATGCTGGATCCGCGTTTCCGCGCGTGGTTCCACGACCTGCACCACGCGCGCGGTCAGAAGCGGCTCGCTTGAGCTCGTGGCAGTCGGGGTCAGAGGCGATGGAAGTCGTCGGGTACGAGCGGGATCGGCCAGTCGAGGTTGGGCGTCCACTGGCTCCAGTCAGCGTCAAAGGGCCAGGCCCGCGCCTCCAGCGTGGCTATCGCCTTGCGGGCTTGCGCCTCGGCGAGTAGGGCTTGCTCCGGAGTCAGGAGGCCGACCTCTCGCGCCCAGGAGAACTCGTCCTCGTCCTTCCACCGCCACGCAGACAGGTCGTCTGTGGCATCCCAGTCGCCGGGCATGATGCGCGGACCCTTTGGTCCTGGACTGCGGTTGCCGGACCTACGCTTCGCGTGCTGCCCGGTGGATGGTAGTGAGCTATCGCCTCGGCGTCGTCGGCGATCATCCGAGTCGGCATCGTGTACCCGATGTGTCGCGGCTCGACTTCTGGCCGGCCATCCTGGATCGACCGCAGCAACACGAGGTCGCCAGCCTCGAAGCGCCTTGCGTGCTTGGCTTCCACGTGGTGCCCTCACAAGTCGAGTCGAGCCAAGCATCGTGCCACACACATCCGTGGAACGTCCGGGCCGTACCTGTCTGCGGCCGCTCGAGGTTGGCCTCAGCCGGCCAGGGACCCTTGACAGGAGGCCGGCTTGTGATTGGCTTCACATGCAGGGAGAGACGCTGAGACGTGGAGAAGTCCCCCTGCGCGAGAGAGGGTGCTGTGTTGTCGAACGGGCTGAACCCAGAACCACAGCGCAACCTGATCGAGCGTGCGAAGGTCGTTGCCGCTGATGACGGTCGAATCCTGGCCGCCTGGCTCGTCGGCAGTTTCGCCACGGGCCAGGCCGACGCATACAGCGACGTCGACTTGCATTGCCTGATCAGCGACGAGAGTGCCGACTGGTTTCGCGAACACTGGGCCGAGACGGCGACCGCCATGGCCGGACCGCTGGTCCTGGCTCGACCCATACCCGGCACGATCGGCGGCTTCTGCCTGACTCCGGACTGGCTGCACCTCGACCTGATCCTGCATTCCCGATCCGAGTTCGACCCGCACACCGTGGCCGGCCTCGAGCCGCTCTATGACAGCAGCGGCGACCTGCTCCCGAAGCAGACCAAACCCAGAACGATCGTCGAAGAGCCCTACTTCCCCGACCGGACGATCTCCCTCTGCCTCTACTATCTGGGCAACCTGCCCGTGGGCGTCGGCCGTGGGGAACTGGTGTTCATGCACGGCAGTGTCGTCACCTGGAGGGACCTCCTCATCGAGGTCATGCTTGCAGAGAACGGAATCCGCAACCGCGGCGGAAACAAGCGACTCAACCCCTACCTCACCGACGAGCAACGACACGTGCTCGAATCCATTCCCATCCCAGGAATGGACATGGATCACATACTCGACTACCTCCACGCGGTCACCCGCGAGATCCTCCACCGAGGAAAGTCCCTCGCACAACATACGGCCACGCGATGGCCCCAAGACCTCGAAGACGCCGCAATGGCCAACGTCCAAAGGCATCTCGGCCTCGACTTCCACTAGGCCCTGACCCACGACCGAAATTGGTTGGTCGTCGTACCCCTCGGGTAGTTAGCCTCGGCGGCCATGACCGTCGACCGTCCCCGCCAGGGGTGGGGGAATCGCTCGGTGACCCACACGATTCCGGCGGAGTTCGTTCAGCGCCTCCACGCCATCCTCGGCGCCGAACTGCCGGCGTTCCTTGCCACCGCCGAACAGCCGGCCGTACGCGGGCTCCGGCGCAACCCCGGCAAGGTCACCGCCGGGCAGCTCGATGCCATCCTCGGTATTCCGCTCGCACCTGTGCCGTGGTGCCCCACCGGATTCCGGCTGGCCGGCGACGAAAAGCTCCGGCTGGGTGATCACCTGGCCCATCGCGCCGGTTTGTTCTACCTGCAGGAGCCGTCGGCAATGAGTCCGGCCGACATTCTCACCGAACGGCTACGTGGCGCGCGGGTGATCGACCTGGCCGCGGCGCCGGGCGGAAAGACCACCCGGCTGACCGAACTCGTTGGTCCCCACGGTGTCGTGGTGGCGAACGAGATCGAGCGCAAGCGGTTGGCTGCCCTACACCAGAACCTCGACCGCTGGGGCGCATCCAATGTCGTCACCTGCACACACTCGATCGCCGCGCTCGCGGAGGCAGCGCCGGCCGTCTTCGATGCGGTGCTGCTCGACGCTCCGTGTACGGGCGAAGGCATGTTCCGCCGCGACCCTCAGGCGATCCGGCACTGGAGCGTCGCTGCGGTGCACGGTTCGGCCCGACGGCAGGCCGCGCTTCTCGAGGAGGCCTGCACGCTCGTCGCACCCGGTGGCGTCCTCGTCTACAGCACCTGCACCTTCGCCGCGGAGGAGAACGAAGAACGGATCGCCGCCTTCGTCCGTGCCCACCCCGACTGGGCCGTCGAGGACTGCACCGCGGGGTTTGCGAACGGCGTACTCCTCGACGATGTGCCGACCGACCGTACGGCCCGACTCTGGCCCCACCGACTCGCCGGCGAAGGCCACTTTGTCGCGCTGCTCCGCCGTGACATCGACGTCGTGCCAGAACGGGTCGCGGCGCCCGCGTCCGGCGGTAGGCGCCGACGCGCCAACCCACTGGAGGACAAGCAGCCCGCGCTCGCCTGGCGAGAGTTTGCCGCGACCACGGTGCCCGACCTTGCCGAAGTCCCGCTGATCGTCCGCGACGATCGGGTCTACGCCCGACTTCCGCAATCTGGAGTG
Source organism: Actinopolymorphaceae bacterium (assembly GCA_050700915.1). Classification (GTDB taxonomy): domain Bacteria; phylum Actinomycetota; class Actinomycetes; order Propionibacteriales; family Actinopolymorphaceae; genus Thermasporomyces. Next base: position 4,354 of record JBOHED010000814.1, read on the forward strand.
CCCTCCGACGAGAAGCTGACGCTGACTCGCCCGGGCCTGCCACTCGGCCGCGCCCGACCCGGACGCTTCGAACCGGCTCAGGCGCTGGCCGGACACCTCGACAATGGCCGGGTCGCAGACGCCTGCGACTGGTCGACAGCCGATCCGCGATGGCAGGCGTACCTCACCGGCGCCCAAGTCCCTGACCCTGGGCCGGACGGCTGGGTCCTCGTCTGCGCGTACGGCTGGGGCGTCGGCTGGGCGCGCCGACGTGGCGGCGTACTGAAGAACTTCCTGCCACGCACACTCCGCTCACGCCGCCCGGCGTAGCGACCGGTGTAGCGACCGGCCCTGGCCGCGTTGATTCAGCGCCCGAACGCCCACGCCACCATCAGCGGGAACTCGGCGGCCCAGAAGGGGTCGCCGTGATTGCCCACCCGCTCGGTCATCACGACGTCCGCGCCGGCATCGCGGAGCGCGTCCGCCCACCGAGTCGCATTCTCGACGAACCACTGCTCCAGCGTGCCGGCGACGAGGTAGGTGCGCGGTAGCGGGCTCGGCATCTCGGCCGGCGGGCGGTAACCGCCGCCCGGCGAGGCGGAGAACACCGCACCGTAGATGTCCGGATGCCGAAGCCCCATGGCGAGTGAGAGCTCTGCGCTCGCCGACACGCCGCACACCGCGGTGCGTTCGGCGGGCAGCGTGACGCCGAAGCGCGACCGCACCCACGTACGGACGTCCTCGACGAAGAACCGCTCGTGGGCGGCGAACCGTTCCTCGTCGAACGACGGTGAGTACTCATGGATGCGTACCATCTCATCCTCATCATCGGTCCGGTAGGCACCGACGATCATCGTGGGAGGTACGTCGGCGGCCTCGAGGTAGCCGCCCCACTGCGAGATCAGCTGACCGTCACCGGCGAACACGACTGCCTGGGGTGGCTCCGGCGGCACGTATACCGTGACCTGCCGTCCACCGTCGTAGGAGAAGGTCTCGGTGACGAGCTCGCCCGCGATCGGGTCGGCCCGCGCCGGTTCCGTCGGGTCTTCCATGACTCGCACCTCGATCTTTCATGGTTTCAGTAGCGACACCGGCCGCGTCCTTCGGGCGTGAAGCTGACCGGTTCCTCGTTGCCGACTCACGTCCGCGCATGTCCCGGCCAGCCGGCCGCCGCCGTGCAGCATAAGCGCGGCCGGGACGGCACGGGTAGCGTTGGCGCTCGCCAGCCGACTGTGCGCGTGCCGCGATCGAGCGGTGTCCGCTGAGGGATCCCCACAGCGGTCACCCGGCTTCGACGCGGGCCGGGGCCGGTGGGACGCTCTACGCTCTGCGGATGTGACTGTCTCATGAGGAGATGATCGGCCGGGGCGGACGCAGGGGAGGAACCGTGTCCTGCGCCGAGACCGTTCAGGCGGCCGCCGCCGCGCTGCAGCGAGCGTGGGGACATCCGGTTGATCTCAAGCTTGTCGACGTCGTCGTCGACTATGCCGGAGCCGCAGCCGTTCTGCTGCGAACGGCGCTGGAAGATCCACCACCGGGGCGCTCGCACACGGTGATCGTCAAGAAGGCGAACACGTCCGAGGGTGTGGAGATGGAATGGGCCGGGCTGGCGTTCCTCGCCGAGCTGGGAGCCACCCGTCCACTCGTTCCACAGCTACTCGCAGCCGACGCCGCAGAGAAGTTGATCATCATGACCGACCTCGCCGACCATGGCGTTCAGCTGATCGGCGACCTTCTCTTCACCGAGGCGGCGGGTGACCGGGCCGAGGAAGCCCTCAACGCCGCGCAGGCCGCTCTCGGCCGACTCAACGCGGCCGGCATCGACCAGCAGCGCAGGTACGACCAGATCAAATCCCAGCGGACTGGTGCGCAGGTGTCCCGACATGCAGTGAACACGCTCGATGGCATGCTCGCCGGCTTGCCCCGCGTCTTCGGGAAGCGCCTCCGCCGCCCCGTGTCGAAGCACGTCGACGACGAGATCCACGCTGCTCGTAGCTGCCTGTTCGAGCCTGGGCCGTTCACGACCGTCACCCACGGCGACCCCACCGTGGGGAACCTGTTCTTCTCACCTGCACGGGCGTGAAGTTCGTGGACCTCGAGACCGTCGGGTACCGGCACGCCCTCCTCGATGGCAGCTTCGCCCGGCTCCGCTACGTCCACAGCGCGTGGGCGCATCACATTCCGACCGACCTACAGAGGAGGCTCATGGCCACCTACCGGACCGAATTGGCCAAGGGCTGCCCACAAGCCGGTGAGGACCTGGCCTTCGGACAGGCACTTGTCGCGGCCTGCGCGGCGTGGCTCGCCGCCCTCTGCTCCCACCTGCACCGGGTGGCAGACCACGACATCCGGTGGGGACGCGCCAGCTACCGCCAACGCATCGCCACTTCCCTCGACCACTTCATCACCGTCGCTGATGAATACCGTCGCATGCCCGCCGTCCGCGACGCCGCCGCCGATGTCGAACGGCAGCTCCGCAACACCTGGCCAAGCACCGAACGACAGCTAGCCACCTACCCCGCGCTGGCCAAGGGCCGCACCTAACGGCGACTGGCGGTGTGTCCGTCCGTAGCCGAAGCTTCCACGTACGGATAGGGCGCTTACGGACACCTTGAGGTGGGCTACCCGTGCGACCAGCTCGGATCGCGGCCGCTGAGGCCGATCACCCGGTCCAGCAGGGGTGCGTCGGCTGGTACCGGGACGGCGGGGCCGAACAGTCCGGAGGAGTCCGCGTCGTCGGCCGCCGGCGCGAGTAGGTCGTACGCGGCACTCAGGGCCGCGGCGTCGGGGGAGTACGGCTGGGCGGTGGCGCGGGCCAGGTCCCAGCCGTGGACGACGAGTTCGTCGGCCACCACCAGCCCCGCTACCCCACCCGGGAGGTCGACGCCGCCCGCGCGCGTTTCACCGGTCCAGGCGTTCGGGTCGCGCCAGGCCTCGGCCAGTTCGGCGAGAAGGTGCGGCAGCTCGACACGCCAGTCGGGCGTCACGTCCGGCATCGACGAGC
>JBOHED010000815.1:0-9547 GCA_050700915.1 Actinopolymorphaceae bacterium
AACCGCGCGGCGAGCCCGTCGAAGTCGGGGCGTGGCCAGGTCCGACGCTCGGCCAGGGCACGCAGGAGGGCCGAATGTGAAACGTCCAGGCCCGACACCAGTGCGGACGCATCGCTCGGCATCCCTGTGCCGTCGTCGGCGTCGCCCTCGTCAGGAGCGCCTTCGTCGAGGTGATCGTCGGCGAAGATGTCGCGCAGCAGGCTGGATACGGTGGCCGTCTCGGCGAGTTTCGCCTCGATCGCGGCAGTGTCGAGCGGCATCTCCCCCGGCGAGGTCGGCGTGGACGGCGAAGTCGGTGTGGACGGCGAAGTCGGTGTGGACGGCGAAGTCAGTGTTGTCGCCGTGGTGGCTGCCTCGCCCGACGGCGGCCGCGGCAGGGCAAAGCCGCCGATCGCCGCGTCCCCTGCCTGCACCGTCACGGGTGTGTCCGCGGGCAACGGCCGTGCTGGGACAGCGGGCAACGGCGGCGGTGGGACCGCTTGCATCGGACGCGCCGGGGCCACTGGCATCGGACGCACTGGCATAGACGCCGTGAGGGAGGCGTGCACGCGGTTGGGCACGGTGTCCGGGTCCAACCCGAGCCGGCGATAGCTCGTGAGCAGACTGGCGACGTGGTGCGGCAGGACCGTCCCATCGGCGGTGGCAGCGGTGACGAGCAGCTCGCCGATCTTCGTCCTGAGACCGTCCGACAACCCGTCGAGTCGCCGGCGCGCCACCGTGAGGCTCGCCGCGGCCGAGGTCGCCAGCCAACGCAGGTGGGCACCGAGCCGGATCTGCTCGCCGGCACCGAGCCGCAGGGCCGTACACACCTGGTCGACCATCCGGGACCGCCAGTCCTGGGCACGGTTGTCCCGCTGGCCGTCGTCAGCCAACACCGCACTGGCGAGCTGGACGAACGTGACCGCGGCAGCGTAGGCCTCCCCCGCCGCCGCTGGGACGTCGACACCGGTCCGGAACAGCACGGCGGACTGACCGGCGGCCGGTGCGGGTCCGTTCAGGCGTACGTCTGGTTCGATCGCGACGCCGAGGTGGCCCAGCAGCTTGGAAAGCGCGGCCGCCTCGCGTCTCGTCATCGTGCCGTCCCCGGCAGTCGGCCACCGCTCGATCAGCTCGCCGGCGTCGACCGTAGCCGTGGCCGAGCCGGTGTCAGTGTCGGTTTCGGTGGCACTCCACTGCCGCTCCACCCAGTCCTGGAACGCGGCGACCTCGGGACAGCGGGCCCGCCCCTCCGCGTCGACGACCAGATCGGCCGGCAGCAGCGCGGCCGCCGCCAGAGTGCCGCGCTGGGTGGCGTGCCGACGTACCCAGCGGCTGTAGGTGCCCAGATCCGCCGTGACGCCGCTGACCAGCTCGGTGAGGTGTCGACGGGGCTCCTCGTCCAGGAAGACGTCGGGAACGTCCTGCCGTCCGTACACCGTGCGCCGAAGGCCGGCGCTCGCGGGCTGGTACTCGATCCGCAGGTGCCGCGAGCCCACGCCGAGAACGAGACCCTCGCCGTGGGCGGCGGCGTACCGCCCGGTGAACAACCGCGCGAACTCGTCGCGGCACCGGAACGCGGGGGTACGCAGGGCGATGTCGGGGTGGTACCACGCCCAGGCCAGCGCCCACTCCGACGGCAGTGGACGTTGTTCGGCGGCGAACGCCCCCAGCGCTCGCCGCAGAGTCATGGGCGGCGGCCATCTCCGTTGCAGGAGCCCGGGGACCGTGAGCGCGTCCGCACTCGTCTGGGTCGGGGCGCCGACCAGCTCGAGCAGGTTGAGGAACTCGTTCGCATAACGCCGGAACGACGCGTGCGTGCCGTAGACCTCCAGCAGGCCCCGCACCTCCGCGGCCAGCAACGGGACCTCTGCGCACTGGGACGGGTCAGGGTCCGCGAGGATGTCGTGGAAGAGCCGCCGCTCGAGACCGTAGAAGAACAGGAACACGTAGCCGATCGGGACCGCGGGCGTACGTCGACCGTCGGCGAGCCAGCACAGGTAGGCGGCCCTGCTGGTCGGCGGGATCCTGTCGTACGACGGCCAGTAGCCCAGGTCCCCGTCGTCGGCTTCGGGGCACCAGGAGCCCAGCTCCAGGTCAGGATCGATGAGAGCGGGTTCGAGCCGGTCACCGCGTCCTGCCACCAACTGCCGGCCGAGGTAGATCATGCCGCCCGGGAGGTGGTGCCCGCCGACCACGGTGTGGGCGCCCGGGCTGAGCCAACGGGCGCCGTGCCCGTCGGTGTGCGCGTCGTACTGCCCGGCGGACGGGTTCGCGGCCCAGTCGACGGGCCCGCGGTCGGTCGACTGGGCGCTCTGATCGCGCGGCGCGGTGCGGACGACGTTGCCCATGTCGACAATCCCTGCGTCCCTCTTGACCGGTAAACCCTCGTGTGGCGGAATCGTTCGAACATACTACCGACTGGGCGGTACGCCAGTCGGTAGCACGGGCGGCGAACGAAGCAAGTTCCTTGATCATGAAGATTCTGCGTAGGTACAGCCCCGCCAGCTTTCATGGTCCGGTTTGGCTTCGTGATCAAGACCAGACAGTGGTCAGCGGTACTCGGCGAGGCGGGGTCTCACGCCCAGCAGCACGAGCAGGGCGATGCCGGCGGTGGCGCCCGGGAAGATCCACTGCCACCCGTTCAATGCCCGGTCGCTCGCCGCGATCGCCCGGTCGAAGACCTGCTCGTGGTCCTTGATCAGCGCGACCATCGTGCGGTCGGTGTTGGCGAATCCGTCGAGCAGGGGACCCATCCGCTGCTCGATGCCGCGCAGCTTCTCCGGCGAGGTGACGTTCTGGCGTACGTCGAGGCGGTAGCTTCCCTCGTTGGCCTGCAGGGTGTTGTTGGCCGCCCTCGACCGCGACACCGAGAGGATCTTGTCGTGGCCCTCACTCTTGGCCGAGGTGAGGTTCTCCTGCGTGACCGACAGGATGTACAGGCTGGCGACGACGAGGGCGAACGTCCCGACGGTGGCCAGGACGAGAGCCGGATTGAGCAGGCGACGGAACCGTGCCGACAGATAGAGCTGTAGACCGATCAGGGCGATGATCACGGCGAGGCCACTCACGGCGATCCAGATCGGGAGCGCGCTCACCTGCGACTGGCGACGCTCGAAGGTGCCCTGAACCGCCTTGTCGCTTTCCAGGGTGACCTTCTCGGCCTTGGGCAGCAGGTCGCTGTTCATCAGCGCGTTGGCTTCCCGGTACAGGTCGATCGCCTGCTGGGGAAGGGGACCGGTGCCCTCCGCCCGCGCGTCCAGGACGATCGCCTGCGAGGCCAGCCGTTCGTACTGGCCGATGCCGTCCAGTACCGCCCGGATGGTGTCGTCCTGACCACTGTCACCGCCCGCGAGGCTGGTGGCCTGCATGACCGCGCGGCTGGCCTGGGTACGGCGCTCGTCGTACCGCTCCAGAGCCGCACTCCGGCTGATCCCGAGACTCCTCTCCTTGCCCGCCAGCAGCACGTTGGCGACCTGCGCGTTCATGTCACTGAGCGCGTAGTAGAGGTCGCCGGTGGCGACCACCTGCGGTCCGGCGCCGTGGCCGATGACCCGAACACCCTCCCGGGCGTTGGTGACGGCCAGGCTGCCGAACGTCGCCAGCGCACCGAGGGCGAGTACGACGAGCAGGGTGAGGATCCGTACGCGCCCCGGCGTCGTGCGCGCCCGACTCAGGAGCCCGGTCGCCTGCGGGGCCGCGGTCTTCACTGCCACGTCGCGTTCATCCCTTCCGGAGGGTGATGACGGTCCAGGCACCGAGGTAGATCCGGTCCCCGTGCTGCAACGGAACCTCGATGTGCGCCGGAACCGGTTCGGGATTGTCGTTGAGAAGCGTGCCATTCGTCGCGCCGAGGTCGACCAGCGACCACGTGCCGTCGGGCTTGGACAGCAGCACCGCGTGCTGGTGCGAGACGGCCGCGTCCTCCGGCGGAAGGCTGAGATCGATGTCCGGCCGGATACCCCGCCCGACGCTCTTCCGGCCGATCTGGACGAACTGCGCCGTGAGCGGGTACTGCCGTTCAGGGTGGTACGCCGGATACGACAGCGACGTCGGGCTGGACCCGGTCTCCGCCATCAGCCGCTCGTAGTAGTCACGGTCCGCGCCGACGACGGCCAGCCAGTCGATCCGCCCGGCGGGCCCGCCGGCGTCCGGCGACTCCGGCCAGCCGCTCGAGGTCGACTCCGGCCAGCCGCCGTACGTCGAACCGCCACCCGCCCCGCCAGGCTGAGCCGAAGGGGCCGGCTGGTACGGCGGGAATTGCTGGGCCGGAGGGGCCGCCTGGTGGGACCTTCTCGCCTGGAGCGTGTCGAACCCGCAGGCTTCACAGAACCGGTCGGCGAGGCGTTCCCCACACGCCGGACAGTCCGGGGTGGACGACTCGGAGAACACGCCCAGCACCGTGGTCGCGGACGAACTGGAGGTGGGCGTCCCGGTCATGCGGATCCCACACGTCTCGCAGTAGTCGCTGTCGGCGGACGAATGACCGGCTGGGCACGTCGACATGTCACTCCTTGCGGGTGCGTACGGTCCGGGTCGAGCGGGTGTCGAGTGACATCTCGTCGACCTTCTCGACCACGGACTTCAGCCGCACGGTTCCGGACTCGTAGTCGATGACGTCGACGACCTTGTCGAGCAGTGCCGACGTCGCTTCGTTCCCCGTCTGTTTCGCCAAGGTGACCGCCCGGCCCAGCCGGGTCGTCGCCGTGTCGAGGTCACCGGACCGCTTGGCGTGCAGGCCGGCCTGGATGACCTCGGCGAGCTCCTGCTGGCCGGTGTAGTGGGCGACCTGCGGATCGATCACGGTGTAGTCGGTCTCCTCCTCGGTCCACGACGCGAGGACGTTGCCCGACGCCAGGACCTCGTGCGAATCTCCGGGCTTGACGAGCCGGACCCACGCCGCGCGCATCTCCTGGCCGATCGCCCCGGACGCCACCTCGACGCAGACGTGGTAGTCGCGGACCTCCGTCCCCCACGAGCCGGTCGGGAAGTCGTAGGCCATCCGACCCGCCTTCACGCCGCGCTCCGTCAGGTCCTGGACGGTCGGAAGGACCTGCCGGACGAACTTCAGCCGGGACGCCTCCGGTCGCCAGATCCGGAGTGCGACGTCACCGATCGACTTGCCCATGGCGTGCTCGGTCATCGCCCGGAAGTCGGCCTCGAGGTCGTTCGGGTCAGGGACGATGTCGACGCTGCCGAGCATGGCCGAGGACACCCGGCGCAACTCCTCGGGCTCCCAGTCGGTGCCGACACCGCGACAGTCGCACACGAAGTCCCCGGCGACTGCCGAGAGCGTCGCGCCGAACTGTTCCGGCGCCTCGTGTTCGTTCTTGCCGTCGGTCAGCAGGATCGCGTGCCGGAGGTCGTCCCGGTGCGGAGCGAAGAGGTGGGCCGCCAACCGGAGCCACGCCCCCATCGCCGTACCTCCGCTCGGGGCCAGGCCGCCGATCGCCGCCTTCGCCTCGATCTTCGTACGCCGGTTGGCTTCGACGGTCCGCTCCTCACGCGGGTAGACCATCGTGGCGAGGTGGTTGCCGGCGACGACCGCGAACGACACTCCCTCGCGGAGGTTGTCGACTGCCTTCATCGCGGCCTGTCGCGCCGCCATGATCTTCGTGATCGGCCATTCCATCGATGCCGACGTGTCCAGGATGATGACCTCGGCCATCCCGCTCACAGGTTCCTCGCCCGAAGTGCCACCGAGTCCGTTGGACTCGATGGTCACGATTGCGTTGACCTCCCGCGCTCCATGGGCGAGGAACTTGTTCTGGGAGATCGTCAACGTGAAACCGGAACCACCATGCATTCTCAGTGCCCTCCCTCGGGTGGGTACGGAATCACGACCACGGTGACGTTGTCATGGCCACCGGCGTCGAGCGCCAACTGCACCAGCGTGCGCGCTGCCACCATCGGCGCCTTCGCGGCGTCGGGGACCGTCGCGGCCAGTGCTTCGGCCTGCGGCAGGTACTTCCACAGACCGTCACTGCAGATGAGCACGGCGCCAGGTGCGCCGGGCTCGCAACTCACGACCCGCGGCCGGATGTCCTCCGCATCCGCCCCCAGCCACTTGACCAGGGCGCCGCCGTTCGGCTGTCGCCTGGCCTCGTCGTGAGTCATCTCCCCCGTCTCGGACAGATGGTTCACCAGTGAGTCGTCACTAGTGAGAACGACCGACTTCGTACGCTCGTCGGCCGCCAACCAGTACGCACGGCTGTCCCCCACCCAGCCCACCGTCACCATGTCGCGTCCGACGACTGCCGAGACATACGTGCAGGCTGGTGCGTCGGACGGTGACGTGGCAAGGGTCGACACCGCCTTCCCGGCACTGGCCACCGCGGCCTTGGTCGCCTCACCAGCCCGGTAGCCCGCCTGGAGGTGCGCGACCAGCGCCTCGGCGGCGACGTCCACCGCGGTCTGTGAGGCGAGGTCGGGGCGGGGCGAGTTCGAGATGCCGTCGCAGACCACCGCCACGACACCACGCTCGTGACCGAACGTGAAGCCGAGCACGCCCAACGAGTCCTCGTTGCGGTGGTGCTGCAGGCCGCGGTTGCTCACCCCACCCGCACCGGTGTGGTCGACCTCCATGTGGTCGCGTCGCTGCGGCTGCCTCGGCAGCAACCGGAAGCCGCATCCCTCGCAGAAGCTGTCGGCCTTGTGCGCGGGGTAGTCGCAGGACGGACAGGTCAGCACGACTACACCCACGTTCTCGGTCGTGCGGCGTTCGCCTGGTTCACGAGTTCGCGCCGTTCGGCCTTGTCCGAGGAGCGTTGGGCCAACCTGCGGTAGGTCTGGTCGAGTGCACGGCGCAGTCCGGTGTTGGTCATCGGTGCACCCAGGACGGTCGTGCCCGGTCGGACCGGACGCCGGGCCCGCACGAGCGCCTGTGCCGCGCCGAGGATCTCGACCGCGAGCAGGTCGTGGCGTACGGCGTCGAGTTCGAGCGTCTCCAACCGCTCCGCGGCGTTGGTGATCTCCGTGTCCGACAGGGTGTCCGGACGCCGGCCCCGCACGGCGCAGGCGATGGTCGCCACCTGGGCCGGGACGTACCGGCTGGAGACACTCGGCACCGTGTCGAGCACCCGGATCGCGCTGGCCCGGTCCTCATCCGCGACCAGGATCCTGGCCAGTCCGAACGCCGCGCTCACATACGTGCGGTCCGTACGCCAGATCGTCTCGTAGAGCCGGGCGGCCATGGCCGGGTCACCGGCGCACTCGCGGGTGAAGCCCAGTGCGAGCTTCGTGGCCGCCTCGCCGGGGAGCATGAAGTACAGCTCGTCGAAGCGCTCCGAGGCGATCCCCAGCTCGCCCACCGACAGCGCCGCCATCGCGTCGTACCAGAACACCCGCCAGTCCCCCGGCAGGGTCGAGGCGAGGTTGACCAGCAACGCCTCCGTCCGACTCAGGTCGCCGAGCAGGATGGTCGTACGCGTCATCATCAACATGACCTCGGGCGACTGCACCGGGCTGGCCTGGAGTGCCGCGAGGACATCGTGCGGATCGCTCGTGGTGAGCCCGGCCAGGAAGGTCGCGGCCGGGTCGGCCGGGTCGACCAGCGGCACCGGAAGTGCCGCCGCCGCCGCCATCGGGTCGAGGGCGCCGAGCACCGGTCCGCGCGCGCCGCCCCGGCCGGGGATCTCCGTACCAGCGGGGTCGATCTCGATGCCGAACAGCCGGGACTGGCCGGGGCGTGGCCGGCCGTCCTCGGACGCCAGCACCTCACGCAGGATCCCGGTGAGCTGCTCGGCCATCTCCGCGGCGTCCTGGAACCGTACGCCGGCCTCGTGGTGGGTCGACCGGCGCAGGAACCGGTCCAGGGAGTCGTACCGCTGCAGCAGCGGCACCTCCTCCCGCAGCGGGAGCCGGTCGGTGAGCTTGGTCGAGAAGCCCTTGAACGGGAAACTGAGCACGGCCAGCGTGCGGCCCACCGTGTAGAGGTCGGACGGGATCGACGCGCCGGTGGTCGCGATCTCCGGCGCCTGGTAGCCGACGCTGCCGTAGATGTCGCCCTCGGCCCCGATCCGGGTGACTCCGCCGAGGTCGATCAGCTTCAGCTGCTCCTCGGACTGAATGGCGTTCTCCGGTTTGAAGTCGCAGTAGAGCAACCCGCGCTCGTGGAGGTAGCTGAACGCCCGGAGCACCTCGAGGATGTACGCGATGGATTCGCTGAGCGGGATCGAGGCGAAGTCGCCGCGCTCCTTGCGCAGCTCCAGCAGGTGGTCCTTGAGCGACCGGCCACCGACGTACTCCATCACGATGTAGCCGACCATCTGGGCGCTCGACGGGTCGAAATGCCGAACGAAGTTGTAGATCTTGACGATGTTCGGGTGCTCGACCTCGGCCAGGAACGCCCGCTCGGCCGCGGCAGCGATGAGCGCCTCGGTGTCGCCCGCGTTCAGCAGGCCCTTCAGGACGACCCAGCGGTCGTTGACGTTCCGGTCACGGGCGAGGTAGATCCAGCCGAATCCGCCGTACGCAAGGCAACCCAGCACTTCGTACTGTCCGCCCACGAGGTCGGCAGCCTTCAGCCTGGGTACGAAGGAGTACCGGCGGCCGCACTTCCGGCAGAAACCCTCCAGCCGGCCCGGCACCCCTGGCCGGGACCGGCCAACCGGCTCGTTGCAGCCACTGCAGAAACGGTCCTTCTCGCGGACCTCCGGCTTCTCGAGGACCGCCTCGGCCGGGTCTCTGACCGGCACCGGCACGACATCGAGCAGGCCCGCGCCGAGGGTGCCGCGCCTGGCCGAACGGGACGTCCGACTGCTGGTGGTCCGCGTCCGTCCGCTGATCCGGTTGGAGATGGACCCAGTCGAGATGGACATGGTGGAGATCGACCGGGCGGACGGGCTGGAGACACTGGACTGACTCGACACCTGCGACGGGCTGGACGGCGTCGACACGCTCGACACACCTGACTCACCGGACGGGCTCGACCCGCTCGGCGGACCTGTCGGGCTTGCCGGGTTGCCGGGCTGGTTGGTCGGGCCGGGCTGGTTGGTCGGGCCGAGCTGGTTGGTCTGGCCGGGCTGGCTCATCAGGCTGGCCTGGTTGGTCGGGCCGGACGGCTGCAGCGATCCCGGGGGAAACTCCTGCGTCTCCGTCGCCGAGATCGTCTCCTCGAACGTCGCCGCAGGCTGGGCGTGACCGATCGGCGGGCCAACCACCCAGTGCTGACCGTTCAGCTGACTGCCCGGTTGTCCGGCCTGTTGTCCGGCCTGTTGTCCGCCCTGTTGCGCGCCGCCCTGTGGTCCCCCGCCCTGTGGTCCCCCGCCCTGTGGTGCGTTCGGGCTGGGTTGCCACAGCGCGGTCGCTCCGAGGTCGGCCGGCGACGCCTGCGTCGTACCACCGATTTGTGGCGGCATGGAAGGCGGCCGGCCGGGCGCTGGCGGACCCGTCGGGTACGCCGGCCCGGGCGCGGGGTGCGCCGGTGCCGGTCTGCTCACCTGTACGGGCGACAGGCCGCACACGTTGCAGTAGCCATCCTCGACCTCACCGGTGCACTCGAGGTCGGTGCATCGAATCATCCGGCCCATTCCTCCTAGCCTGGCCGTCGACCGACGAGTGCCGGTCGCAG
>JBOHED010000816.1:0-2962 GCA_050700915.1 Actinopolymorphaceae bacterium
GCACCGGCCTCTGAGTCGAGCCAGGATGTGACGGTGCACCGTCCGACCTGCGCGATCCCGAGCCACCGTTCGCCTACACGATTGGTCTGACGCGCTTCCAAGGGCATCCGGAGATCATCACGTTCGCGTTGTGCGTGGATCACCTCGGCGACACGCTCAACGTCCTCGGTGAGGCCGTACGTGTCGGGATCGACGTCAGGTCTCCCGCGTTTCTCGACGAGCTGTTCCAGCCGGGCACGGCGCGGATGATCACGGTCGAGGATTCGTCGCGGTATCTCCGTGGCGCCAACCGGTTCTACCGCGCGGCCGGGCAGCCGCCGGTGCCGGCGCTCCAGCTGGTCTGGGCCGACGGGGAAGGGCTCTTCCCCTGGAACTTCGGGTTCGCCGAAGGCGGCTGGCCCCAACCCCTGCTGGGCCAGGCCGCGTGAGCCAGCGTGGACATGCACATGGTGGGGAGGCACGATGACTTCTGTGACGATGCCGCCGCGCGGCCTGCCGTTCACCCGGGCCGATCTCGAGACGGTTCCCGATGACGGTCACCGCTACGAGCTCATCGACGGGGTGCTCATCGTGAGCCCCGCACCGCGGCCCCTTCATCAGCACGTGGTGCTCAATCTGGCTATCGCGCTGAAGACTGCCCGTCCGAGCGCTGAATTCCACCTGCTGACCGCGCCTCTTGACGTCGTACTCGCCGACGACACCGTCCTGCAGCCGACGTACTCGTGGCCCTTGCGGTCGGCTTCACCGAGCGGGATCTTCCCAAGGCGCCCCTGCTCGCGGTCGAGGTGCTTTCCGCAAGCACCCGGCGGGTCGACCAGCTCCTCAAACCGTCGCGGCTCGAGGCGGCCGGTTGCCCGGCGTACTGGCTCGTCGATCCGGACACGCCGTCGGTGCGGGCCCTGACACTGCGCTCAGTTTCCTACGTCGATCATGCGTACGTCGAGGGGGACGAGACCTTCCAGGCGACGACGCCCTATCCGGTCACCTTCAGCCCTGCGGACCTGCTCGCTCCCTGACGGTCGGTACGCAACCACAGGAGGACAGCGGTTGACCCGGGGCTGGGTCGGGTCCGGGCAGCACCGCGTCAAGGCAGACGTGACACTCCGGACACCGCGGCTGGGATCGGCGTGCCACCGCCGGTGAGCTCGAGGACCAGACCGGCCGTCGCCGGCGCGTCGAGCAGAGCCACCAGGACGGCCGCGACGTCGTCACGAGGGATCTGGCCCCGTTCCACCTGCGGGGCGAGGCGTACGTGGCCGGTCCCGGGGTCGTCCGTCAACCCGCCCGGGCGCAGGATCGTCCAGTCGAGATCGCGCGTCCGCAGGTCCTCCTCCGCCGCGAGCTTCGCCTTCAGGTAGGCGACGAACACCTCGTCCGTCCCGGCCGGCGGCTCACTGTCGCGTATCTGCTCGACCCCCATCGACGACACCTGGAGAACTCGTCGTACGCCGGAATACTCGGCGGCCTCGGCGAGCAGGGCTGCCGCCGCACGGTCCACGGTGTCCTTGCGGGCCGCACCACTGCCTGGCCCGGCGCCGGCTGCGAACACGGTGGCGTCGGCCCCGACGAGCAGATCACTCACCGCTTCGACGGTCGCCTGCTCCAGGTCGAGCACAACCGGAGCGACGCCGTCTCGGCTGAGGTCCGGCGCATGGTCGGGATTGCGGACGATGCCTGCGACGTCATCTCCACGGCCGGCGAGCAATCGTCCCAGGCGCAAGGCGACCTTGCCATGGGCCCCCGCAACGACGACACGCATGGTCTCCCCCCTCGTCTCGATCCCTGCACGCGTTCGACATCCGCATGCGTTCGACATCAACGTCCGGACATGAGCCTGCCACACGCCACGACTCCGGCTCGGCAGCTGCGATCCAATTCCCCCCGCGACACACTGTGGATCTTGTCGAACACACGTTCTAGCCACTGCTACAGTAAGCGTCGCATACCGGACGAAACCATGGCAGGACATCGAGGAGTGTGGATGGTGGATGCGACAGCGAAGCAGGACGAGACGGTCGACCAGGCAGGTGCGGTGCCCTCTGCCGCACCTGACAGCGGTCCGGCCGACACGGGGTTCGGCGCCGACTCCGACATTGCGGCCGGTGAGTCAGACTCGGCACGGTCCGATGCGACGGAGGCGCGGCCCAAGCGCGGCCGGCCACGCAAGAGCGCGGCGGCGAAGTCGCCTGGCGTCGAGCTCGTCCTCACCGTGACCGGCACCGCGGAGGCCACCGACTGGCAGGCCGAGGTCACCCACGGCGGCAAACGAGTCGTGAAGGGGCTGCCCGTGCCGGCAACGGCGGTCGCCGCCGCGGCCAAGGACCTTCACCCCGACGTCGCCGAAGCGATCGAGTCCGTTCTGAACGCCGCCCGCGACCGGCAACGGTCACGGGTCGAGCAGTTGCAGGCCGAGCTGGAAGCCGCGCAGCGCGCCCTCGCCGACCTGCAGGCCGACTAGCGTCCGGGCGGGAGCCACCTGGTTGGCACCGTCGGTGCGCTCTGATGGTGGAGATTCCGGGTCTGACCTACCGGCCAGACCTGGCATCCCCACTGTCGGGCCCACCGATGGCTCAGAGCCGAGGATCCACCGGTTCGGACTCCAACGCCAGCACGGCGAACACACACTCGTGTATCCGCCACAGGGGCTCGGCACCTGCCAGCCGGTCCAGCACTTCCAGGCCGAGGGCGTACTCCCGCGCCGCCAGCGAGCGCTTGTGGCTGAGCTTGCGCTCACGAAGCCGCTCGAGGTTGGCCGGCTCTGTGTAGTCCGGGCCGTAGATGAGGCGGAGGTACTCCCGACCGCGAACCTTGAGCCCCGGTTGCACCAGACCGCGGCGCCCGCGGACGAGATTGGCTGCCGGCTTGACGACCATCCCCTCGCCGCCGTTCGTGGTGAGCTCGTCCCACCACGCCGTGGCCGCCGCCACCGCCTCCGGATCAGTGACGTCGACGAACGTACGCC
>JBOHED010000817.1:0-9760 GCA_050700915.1 Actinopolymorphaceae bacterium
CGAGTTCGAGGCAGATCTTCGGCAGCTGAGTGGTCTTGCCCGAGCCGGTCTCGCCGGCGACGATCACGACCTGGTGGTCGCGGATCGCGGCCAGGATGTCGTCCTTCTTCTGGCTGACCGGTAGCGCGGCCGGATAGGTGACCGCGGGGACGCCCGCCTGCCGGCCGGCGAGGCGCCGCTCCGCCTTCTCGACCTCGGCGACGATCGCGGCTCCGGCCGACTGGCGTGCGCCGTCGGACCGGATCTTGCGTACGCCGTCGAGCCGGCGCCGCAGCCGATGCTGGTCGCGAAGCATCAAGTTGGGGAGCCGGCTCCGCAGCGTCGTGAGCGTGGGCGGCGAGGAAGTATGCATACGGTGGCAAGGATAGGCAATGCCGCCAAGGCGACCCACGGGGTTTTACGCCGGCACCCGAGCCGCGTCCTCGCGAGTGGGACCCCTCGCGCAGCCCTCGCCCCTGGATGAGGGGACCCCTGGGATGAACCTAATGGGTCAGGGCACCCCACATCCCGTGTCGCCGTCACGATCTCTCCGCCACCGTCATGATCACCCTCATGATCACCGAAGGCGGTGCTGGCGGATGGACGTGCCTAAGGTGAGGGTGTGAACGTCTCCATCGGCCTGGTCGGTGCGGGACGGAGGGCCGCCCAGGTCCATGCCCCGGCGCTCAATGCTTCCCCCGGCGTACGCTTTGCCGGCATCTGGTCCCGTCGGCCCGAGTCGTCCCGCTCCCTCGCACAGCGCCACGGTGTCGCCGGTTACGACCGGTTCGCGGAGTTGCTCGACCACTGTGAGGCGGTCGTCTTCGCCGTCCCGCCCGTGGTCCAGGCCGACCTCGCCGCCGCCGCCGCCCGCGCGAAACGCGCCGTCCTGTTGGAGAAACCCCTCGCGGGCGACCTCGCCGGGGCTGAGGAGATCGTCGATGCCGTCGCCGGTTCCGGAGTCATATCCCAGCTCGCGCTCGACTGGCGATACACCGACCGGGTCCGGGAGTTCCTCGCAACGTTGGCTCCGCGGACCCGACCTCTCGGCGGCAACGGACGGAGCATCACCGCGAGCCCACCTGACCGGGAGCGCACCCAGCCGTGGCGCATCGAACGGGGCGTCCTCCTGGACCAGGGACCCGACCTGGTGGATCTGCTCGACGCTGCGCTGGGCCGGATCATCGGCGTACGCGCGCATGGCGATCCGCTCGGCTGGGTCGGGCTGCTCCTCGAGCACACGGGCGGCCGGTTCAGCGAGGCTTCCTTGTGCGCGACGGCGATACCGGAGACCCGCGCCGAGGTGGAGGTGTTCGGCCCCGGCGGTGGCGCCCACGTCGACTGCGCCGCCGCCACCGGGAAGGACTCGTACGCCACGATGGTCGCGGAGTTCGCTGCGGCGGTGGCAAGCAGCACACCGTCCGATCTGAACGCCCAGCGCGGCCTGCACCTGCAGGAGATTCTCGACACCGCCGAGACCGACCTCTTCACCCACGCATGAGACAGCGAGCCTACAGTCGCCAGTACGCACGAACGGGGTTGGTGAGAGGACTGCCTGCAGGCGAATCGTCAACACAACAAGGGAATTCTGTCGAGTTGATGGGTGGCGGAGACCGGCAAGATCTACTATCAATGGAACATGCTTTCGACCACGGGGGTGACGGGCTCGACCGCTACGATCGTCGGCGCGCTGTCCCAGGCGGCGGGTGCGCTGACCCGGCTGCCTTGCCCCTGACTCTGGCGCGGCGGCGATGTCGGACGCCGAGCAGCTGTTCCTGGTGAGCGATCTGCTGCGGCTGGCCGCTGAACTCCGAGTCGGCGTGGTCGACGCACAGGGCGCCGCCACGCCGGCCGGGCGATATCCGGCTAGGAACGCATAGCGATCGGTCCCCACCTACTGGCCGAGCAGCTCCGGAAGCGTACGCATGTCGGTGAAGAGCACGGTGCCAGGACCTTCCAGGCGACTCGCCGGCGTGACTCCGCCGGCGTACCCGAACACCGCCATGCCCGCTGCCCTGGCGGCCTCGACGCCGTACTGGCTGTCCTCCACGACGGCACAGTCGGCCGGCTCGATACCGAGCCGCGCGGCCGCGTGCAGGAACAGGTCCGGGGCCGGCTTACCGTGAGCGACCTCGCTCGCGGAGAAGATCCGCCCCTCGAACCGTTCGTACAACCCGGTCAGGCCGAGGGTGAAACGCATCTTCGCGTGGCTGCCGCTGGACGCGACACAACTCGGCGTCGTGATCTGGTCGAGTGCGTCGACGATGCCCTCGACCGGCTGGAGTTCCGCGGCGAGGACCTCGCGGTAGCGGGCGTTGAACCGTTCCTCGACCTCCGCCGGCACTGGCCGACCGATGTGTGCGGCAAGCTCGCCCAGCATGTACTCCGACGTACGTCCGACGAACCGCCGGGCGATCTCCGCCTCGGACAGCGGCCAGCCCAACTCGGCGAAGAGCATGGCGTCGACTCGCAGGGCGAGCGGCTCACTGTCGACCAGGACGCCGTCACAGTCGAAGATCACCAGCTTGTACGCCGGACCGTCACCTGCAGAAATACCGTCCGCACCGCCTGATGTCGCCACGTCCCGCACCCTACGACAGGACGCTCAGCGGAACGCGTCGAGCCCGGTCAACGCCTGGCCCAGGACCAGCGTGTGCACCTCGCTGGTGCCTTCGTAGGTCAGGACCGACTCCAGGTTGTTCGCGTGCCGCAGCACCGGATACTCGAGGGTGACCCCGCTCGCCCCGAGAATGGTCCGCGCTGTCCGGCAGATCTCCAGCGCCGCCCGGGTGTTGTTCAGCTTGCCGAAGCTGACCTGGGAAGGCTGCAGCCGGCCAGCTTCCTTCAGCCGGCCGAGGTGCACCGCGAGCAGGATCCCCTTGTGGAGTTCGAGAAGCATGTCGGCCAGCTTCTGTTGGGTGAGCTGGAAACCCGCGATCGGGCGGCCGAACTGCGTGCGCTCCTTGGCATAGTCGAGCGCGCAGGTGAACGCGTCACGCGCGGCGCCCATCGTTCCGAAGACGATCCCGAACCTGGCTTCGTTGAGGCAGCCGAGCGGCCCGCCGAGCCCGCGTGCGCCGGGAAGAAGAGCGTCGGGCGGCAGGCGTACGCCGTCGAGGACGAGCTCGGAGGTGACCGAGACCCGCATCGACGCCTTCCGGCCGATGTCGTTCACGGTGAAGCCCGGCGCGTCGGTCGGTACCAGGAAGCCGCGCACGCCGTCGTCGGTGCGCGCCCATACCACCGCAACGTCGGCGATCCCGCCGTTGGTGATCCACATCTTCGTACCGTCGAGGATCCAGTCGGCGCCGACCTTCCGCGCTGACGTCCGCATGCTGCCCGGATCGCTGCCGGAGTCCGGTTCGGTGAGCCCGAAGCACCCGACGACCTCTCCGGCCGCCATTCTGGGCAGCCAGTGGGACTTCTGCTCCTCCGACCCGTACAGGTCGATCGCGGTCATCGCCAGAGAGCCCTGCACCGACACCATGCTGCGGATCCCCGAGTCGACGGCCTCCAGCTCCAGGCACGCGAGGCCGTAGGTGACCGGCGGCACGCCGGCGCAGCCGTGTCCGACGAGTTGCATGCCGAGCACACCGATGCCGCCGAGGCCGCGGAGCACCTCGCGGGCCTCGGCCCGCGAGAGCTCGGTTTCGAACCATTCCGCGACCCGTGGGCGGAGCCGCTCCTCGCCGTACGTACGCACCAGATCGCGGCTCGCACGCTCCTCGTCGGTGAGCGAGGCGTCCACGTCGAGGAAGTCCTCCGCGGAAGGCAGCTGGCGCCGCGCCGGCGGGGTTGCGGTCGTGGGCACGTCAGCCGGTCTCGTCACGAAGCTCTCCCTGGTCGCGCTGGCTCTGGTGACTCGGTCCTGGTAGTTCGCACAGCTCCACCCGCATCGTCGCGCCCGGGATAGGAAACGCCAACGCCTCCCCCTCCAGAGCCGCTCGCACACGCTGCGGGAGGCCCTCGCCCACCTTGACCACCACCCGTCCTCCCCGGCGTCCCCACGCACCGATGACCTTCCCGTCGACGACCACCACATGCGGATGGAACGTGTCGGAGTACGGATGGGCCGAACCGCGCCACTCCGGAGCCACGAAGAGGCCGGTCCTGTCCCGGCCGAAGAGCCGTCGCTCCTCCGCCGGAAGCAGGCGTACCCCGTGGACCTCGGAAGCGGACGAAAGAGCCGGCTCGTCCGCGGCGAGGATCGCGGCCCGGTGCCCGTCGAAGTCGACCGTCAGCAGGTCGGCGCGGAGTCGCCGCCAGGTCTGCTGGGCGTCCTGCGTACTGATTCCCGCCCACCACGCGAAGGCCGTCGGCGTCGAAGGTCCGTACGCATGGAGGTGCCGCCGGCAGAGTTCCAACCTCGCCTCCGCCCGATCGACGTCCGGGAGCGTCACCTCTCGGACGAAAAGCGAACTCGTCGTCCATCGCACGGCGAGCCGTCCACCCGCGGCCGCGGGACGCACGGTGCCCTGCAGGTCGGACGGAAGGTACCCGATCCGGAGCTCCCGGCCGTCCAGTGCGTGGCAGATCCGGTCCGCCATGGCCTCGATCACCGCGCGGGCGTCCGGATCGGAGGGGAGACGCCCGACGGTGAAGGTCCCGAAGTCCACCCGGGGCAGCACGTGGACCGCCGCCCGTGGGCTGTACGTCTGGACCAGGCTCGGGTCCTTCCACGCGGAGGGTACGCAGCCCTCGACCCGTGCATGGAGCGACAGGAGCGCCGAGCGCGGAGCCGAGTCCTGCAACGCGAAACGGGCCGCGGCCGCGTACGACCCGCTCGGCAGCCGGGTGGTGAGGTGATGGGTGTGCAGGCGGTGCGCGACCGCCTGCCGGTGCGTCACCTGCAGCGGCACGTGGACCTCCCTCGCGACGGGTGTTCGCCCACGGTAGACGGCAAACACGACAGGTCATGTCGTGTTTGCCGGCCGGCATCCGCCAGGAGGCGACCCGAACAGTTCTGGGGGTCGCGGTCGCGACCGCGAACACTTTGTCCTAGTGTGTCCGGACGGCACGACGACGCGCCTGCCTGAGCGACTGGTTCACGGGGCGAGGCCGTCGACACGGGGACAGTCCGAGGTAGCCAAGTGCTCGAGGTGAGTTCCCATGGGTATCGGTGCCAGCATCCTTCTGATCGCGGTCGGCGCCATCCTCGCGTTCGCCGTCGAATACCAGATCTCCGGGATCGACATCGCCGTCATCGACTGGATTCTGATGCTGGTCGGCGTGCTCGGCATGGCCGTGACGGTCGCGATCTGGGCGCCGCGGCGTGCGCGACAACCACGTGAGAGGCGGGAACGCCGTCGGCCCTTCGCGGCCGATGACCCGCCGCCGAACGCCCCGTCCGGCGACACGGTGGAGTACTACGCAGGGGTCGACCCGTCCGGTCGTGAACGCTGGGTCGTGGGCAGGGTCGAACGGCGGGAGCGACGTCAGGACGGCGAGTGGCTCTACATGAGGCCGTCCCAGCCTGGACCGGGTGCGCGTCAGCCAGAACCAGCGTGGGTGGCGGCCGAGCAGACCCGCATGATGCCGACGTACAACCCACGCAACGCCCGCCCCCGCTAGGTCGTTGGTTCCTGCCCTGAGCCGGTTGACCCGGTTTGACCGCTCGTCGGTGGCTGTATCGCTGTCGTAGAGAACGTTGCGTTTCCAATTTATGGGCGTTAACCTGCCAGGAAACGGTTCGTACTCTACGGCCCGTGGGCAGGCTGCAGCCCGGCACGGCCGCGGCGGCCGGCGAGCACCCGACGACACGGGGGCAACCAAGCATGACGCTCCGCCAGGTGGCATCGCTCCGCGACTTCGGCCGCCACGACGTCGTTCGCGCCGGCGGCAAGGGCGCCAACCTCGGCGAGCTTGTGCGGGCCGGCTTCCCGGTCCCCGACGGGTTCGTGATTCCGACGGAGGCGTATGACCGGACTCTCGACGGCTCGGGACTGCGGCCGCGCATCGCCGACCTGCTCGCCGACGAGGGCGACGACGGCTCCGCGATCCGGGCCACGTTCGCGACCGTCGACCTCCCTGCCGCTCTGCGGACCGCTATCACCGACGCGCACACAGCACTCGGCGGCGGTCCGGTCGCCGTCCGTTCCAGTGCCACCGCGGAGGACCTTCCAGGCGCGGCCTTCGCCGGCCAGCAGGACACCTATCTCAACGTCATCGGCGCTGACGCATTGATCGACGCCGTACGCCGCTGCTGGGGGTCGCTGTGGACCGACCGGGCGATCGCCTATCGACGCAAGCGGCGGATCGACTCGCGGGACGTTCACATCGCGGTCGTCGTCCAGCGCATGGTCGAGGCTGAGACGGCGGGTGTCATGTTCACCGCGAACCCGGTGTCGGGCCACCGCGGCGAGATCGTCGTCGACGCCAGCAGCGGGCTGGGTGAGGCGGTCGTGTCGGGTCTCGTCACACCGGACCACTACGTCATGGACACCGGTGGCAGGGTCCGGGACCGTACGCCCGGGCGCCGCGAGGTCGTCATCAGCTCGACCCCTGGAGGCGGCGTCACCACCGACGAGGGTCCGGCCAGCGAACATCCGGCCAGCGAACAGCCACCACTGCCCGACTCGGTACTCAGGGAGCTCGCCCGGCTGGGAACCGCTGTCGCCGCCCACTTCGGACATCCACAGGACATCGAGTGGGCGTACGTCGAAGATCGGGTGTGGTTGGTCCAGGCCCGCCCGATGACCGCCTTGCCGCCGCCTCCGGTCCACCTCAACCCCGCGCAGCGGCGACTGGCCTCGGTCCTGCTCGAATACCTGCCGGTCCGTCCGTATCCCATCGACGTGACGACCTGGCTGCCGTACGGACCCGCCGGGCTGATGGCCAAGGTCGCGGCCAGCGTGGGTGTGGCGAAGACCTTCGACCACGTGCTGCACGAGGAGGACGGCGTGGTCGACCGGATCGTGCCACCGTCCCCGCGGCTGACGTGGCGGGTGCTCCTTGCACCGTTCCGCCTCGCTCGCCGCGCCCGTCACCACGACCCGGCCCGGTGGACCGAGGACCCGAGATTCGACGACTTCCTCCGGCGTACGGACGAACTCGCGAACCGCGACCTGCGCGCGCTGTCCTGGCCGGACCTCGTGCGGGTGCCGCGGGAGGGGCTCGCCGCTGAGGTGCCGATCGCCGACCTCCGGATCGACTACCTCCCCCGGGCCGGGTTGGCGATGGTACGGCTGCTGGTCGCACTCACCGTGCTACGCCGGCGGCGGTGGATGGGCGACCTGCTCCTCGGCGCGCGCACCCGGACGGACGACGCCAACCGCGCTCTCGCCCGGCTCGCGGAGCTGGTGCGCGAGGATCCCCGGCTGGCGGATGCCTTCGCTCGGTGCGAGCCAGCCAAGCTGGTCGAGGTGATCGCCGCGGAGCCGGCGTTCGATGCGTTCACGCGGGAGTTCGATGCCTTCCTCGCCGAGTACGGGCACCGCGAGACCGCCAGCCCGATTCTCGTGTCGCCGCCCACGTGGGGTGAGGCTCCGGAGACCGTGCTCGGACTGGTGAAGGTGCTTGCCGGCACCTCGTCGCGGGGCGGCGACTCGGCGGCCGACCCGTCTCCGGGCGACTCCCCGTCAGCGTCCCCGGACCGCGACACCGCGGCGGGAGGGGACGCCGCCTTGGCTCTGCTGCTCGACCATCCCCGGCTGCGCCGGCCCCGGGCGCGTGCGCGGATCGGGCGCTGGGCCGAGGCGGCACGGGCGGGCGTCGCCTTCCGGGAGGACTCCCACTTCTACTTCACCAAGCCGCTGCCGGTCCTGCGGCGATCGCTGCTGGAGCTGGGCCGCCGACTGGGCGAGGCCGGTGTGCTGGACGCTCCCGAGGACGTGTTCCACCTGCGACTCGAGGAGCTGGAGGCTGTCATCGACCTGGCGACGCTCCCGGACGCGACCGCCGCAGAGCTCCGCTCGGTGGTCCGTGCCAGGTCGGCGCGGCGGGAGGAACTGGCCGGCGTACGCCTGATCGACCCGGCCCTGGTCTTCCCCCGCAGCGGTGACGGCGGTGACGCGATCGTCACCGGGGCGGGCGCGGGCGGCGGGACAGCCACCGGACCGGTCAAGATCATCCGCGAGCCGGCGCAGTTCGGCGACCTGAGGGCCGGCGACGTCCTCGTCTGCCCGTACACCAACCCCGCTTGGACACCGCTCTTCGCCCGAGCCGCCGCCGTCGTGGTCGATGCGGGCGGAATCGGGTCGCACGCCGCGATCGTCGCCCGGGAGTACGACCTGCCCGCCGTCATGGGCACGGGCGAGGCCACCGCTGTCCTCACCGACGGCCAGCTCGTCACTGTCGACGGCGACACCGGTCGGGTGTCACCGGCCGCCACCGGGACGCAGTAGGAGCGGCCATGGCACCCACTCCGCACGAGGACCCGGCGAAGCCGGCCTACGACCACCGCAGCCAGCCGAGGCGACGCGGCGACGCCCTCCATGCCGCCATCTTCCAGGCCACGCTCGACGAGCTCGCCGAGCGCGGGTACGCGAAGCTCACCATGGAACGCGTCGCCGAACGCGCCCGCGCCAGCAAGGCGTCGCTCTACCGTCGCTGGCCGACCCGGATCGAGCTCGCGATGGATGCGGTCTACCACGCTCTGCCCGACCCGGCCGCGCCACCGGACACCGGTACTCTGCGCGGCGACCTCCTCGCCAGCCTTCGGGCCTCCGCCGAGGCGCTCGCGGGCCCCGCCGGTGAGGCGATGCGCGGCCTGATCAGCGACGTCCTGCGCGATCCAGCCACCACCAGGCAGGTACGCCAGCACTCGCAGGGCACCGGCCGCAAGGTCATGCAGGAGATCACTCGCCGAGCCGCCGCACGCGGTGAGATCGACGCGAGCGTCCTCACACCGCGCCGGCTCGAGACCGGACAGGCACTGCTTCGTACGCACTTCCTGTTCAACGGTGTGCCCATCCCCGACGAGGTCATCGTGGAGATCGTCGACGAGGTCGTACTGCCGCTGTTCGGTGCCGCTCCCCCGCACCCGTGAAGGCCCACCCGACACGATCAGCGACGAGTCCTGGCGGACGGCCAGCCGGTCGAGAAACGGCATTTCCTTGACACCCGTTGCGGGGCGTAAATAGCGTCCGAAATGCTTGGACATCTGCCGCGGGACGACCTCTTCCATCCCTGTCCCGCCAGTAGAGGGCTCCGGCGCACGGAGCCCTGGCCGGCCAATACGTCCCGTTTCCTCCGAAGCGGCGGGTGGGCGCAACGTGGCGCCCGCGCGTTCCACCACGTCCCGTCCACCGATCTCTCGACCTTGGGTTCGGAAGAGATCGCCACGATCGCAAAGTGAGGTTTGGTCCATGGGGTTGGAGTCGTTCGGACTCGACGGCCGGGTCGCCCTGGTCACCGGAGGCAACCGCGGCCTCGGCCTGGTGATGGCGACCGCGCTCGCCCGCGCCGGCGCCGATGTCGCGGTGACGAGTCGCCAGGAGGAACAGGCCAAGGAGGCGGCCGCCGGGATCGCCAAGGCGACGGGCGTCCGTAGCCTTGGGGTCGCGGGCGACGTGACCCGGTCCGAGGACGTGACCCGCGTCGTCACCACGGTCGCGGACGAACTCGGCCGGATCGACATTCTGGTCAACAACGCCGGGATCAACATCCGCAAGCCGATCGAGGAGTTCGACGAGGACAGCTGGGACCGGGTGCAGGCGACCAACCTCAAGGCGCCGTACCTGTTCGCCCGGGCGGTCTCGCCGCACATGAAGGCGCAGGGATACGGACGAGTGATCAACATCGGGTCGATGCTCGGCGTCTCGGCCCTCCCCGACCGCAGCGC
>JBOHED010000818.1:0-11898 GCA_050700915.1 Actinopolymorphaceae bacterium
GTGCGTGACCCTGCACGCCCGGCACATAGCGCGGTCCGGGGTGAACTCGAGGACGTCACCCCCGACGAGCCGGATCGAGCGTGAGCGAGCCTTGGACCAGCTGCGCAGCCTCCCAGAGCAGCCAGGCTCCGGACAGCGCAGAGACCCACGAGAGAGCGCCTGCCGAGCCGCGTCGGCGTCCACAACCCAAAGCAAACTCGGTATCTCCAGTTCATCCGACGAGCCTGAACCGCGCGTCGGTCGCCGGGAAGGGGTCAAGTGGTGTTGCAGCTTGCCCGACGATCAACAGGTCGGCAAGCCGATCAACGACGGTGCCCGATCCGCGTACCGATGCGACAGCGTGAACACAAACGGGCACCAGCACAAACGCTGTGACCGGCCCGAATGGCTCTCGTCCTCATGATGTCGTCGCACATGAACGAAACAACACGTCCGTCAGCCGTGCTCACGCTGTATGACGTCAACCGCCCTGCAGATCTTCATCCGGAGTGACGGCTAACAGGGAGCGACAATCCCGGCGGAGACTCGTGGGTCACGGCGTAGATTGCGCGACTTCGGCGAGCCATTCCAGCTGGTGTAGAAGATCTCGAAGCCCAGGCTGTAGTAGCGGACCGGAGTCGCGGTCGGCGAACCATCGAGGTTTACCGTGGCGATGACGGCGACGTTGTGGGTTGACAGAAGGTTCAGGATCCGTTCCTCGAGCTCCAGCCGCGACAGTCTTCCGTCAGGTGCAGGACCTGCGAGCCAGGGGTTCGTCAGAGGCACGCCGGATATCCGTTCTCCAGGTAGACGACGATGCCGGTACCCCTTGCCTCCATGGCAGCACTGATCCTGCGTGCATGGAGCGCAGGACGCATTTCGCGGACCTGCTCAATGGTCCAGAAGTCGAACGCGCCGAGCTCACTTTCCTGGAGCTTGATCGACGAGATCTCTTGTGGAGTGAGAACTCCGCCGTCGAACACGGTCATCAGCCCTTCGAGGGGGATAGCCTCGGTGCGGGGTTCCCAATCCACGACCAGCAGCCTGCCGAGCGATCGGGTCAGGCCGAGTTCTTCTTTCACCTCGCGGACTGCGGCAGCGTATGGAGGCTCATTCACCTCGACCACACCGCCGGGGTACGCCCATCCGTCGCGGTAGGTCGGCTTGACCACGAGCACGCGGCCTGCCGAGTCGAAGAACAATGCACCCGACGCTTCTCGCTTGCGGGGTAGGTTAAGGCTCCAATGGCCGTCTGGCGGTTCGATCGTTGTCACCCATCGGAACTTACCAGCGTCGATCCTCGAGTCGCCCAGTCCGAGTCTGACCGGCGGGTGCCGGATCAGATGAGCCGCACTGGGCCGACATGCTCCACAGCAGTCACGATCCGTTCTTGAAGGCTGGGCCTCATCGTGGGCAGGTCGGTGAGCAGGAACCAGCCGACCTCGATCGACTCGTCGTCTGCCACGTACGGGGTGCCGGCGACGTATCGGCATCGGAAGGTGTGGTCCAGGTACTGAGCGTGGTCGCCGTTGACGTGAACAGTCGGATCGCTGACGTTGACCCAGACAAGTTCCTCGACTACGCAGCGGATGCCGGTCTCTTCGAGCACCTCGCGCACCGCTGCCTTCGCTGGGTGCTCGCCAGGATCGACTATGCCGGTCACAGGAGCCCAAGAACCGTTGTCGGAACGCCGAACCAACAGGACTGCGCCGTCGTTGAGGACGACAGACGTCACGCCAGGAAGCCACAGAAGGTCATGACCAATCCGCTCACGCAGGCGAAGGATGAACTCGGGAACTGGCACGCCTTCACGGTAATCGCTCAACTCGCCGGACTCGGACACCCGCGGGTTGTGAGTCTCCGTAGGTGATCGTGCCTGGGATCGACCCTCGAGAACACGACGCCGATAATGGACATTATGTCAATCTACTGCCGGTGGGGCCGGAGCTTGAAGATCAGGATGCCGAGGTCTTTGTTCATCCACGCCTGCCGGCCGCACCGTCTCGAACCAGATCAGCAAGCTTGCCGCCGTTGCCGCAACCGACATCGAGCACCGACCGTCCGGTGACATCACCCAGAAGGTCTCGCTGCGCAGGCCACTCGACAAGCCGATCCAGCGAGTCCTCCCTGGTTCGCGCCCGCTCGTAGTCCGCAGCGAGTTCTAGCCACGCCTGGCTCGGATCCCCAGCACTGTCCGTGTGAGAACTCGTCGCCGCCTGTGAGTCGTCTGACATCGCCACCAGACAGACCATAGTGGACCTCAGCCCGACCCCAAGGCCGATCGAGGTCGGCCTGACGACGCTCCGCCCGAAGCGCGCCACCAGCGGCGCGACGCCAGCGCGGCCAGCCCGGCACCGGAGGCGTTGAGCAGTACGTCGTCCACAGAGGACACCCGGTCCAACCGCAGGACGTACTGCGCGGCCTCGACCAGGACCGAGCAGCCCGCGGCGAGCGCCAGGATCCGCGGTACCGACGCCAGCGCCGCGAACCGCAGCGGGGCGAGGAACCCCAGCGCCCCGAACACCAGCAGGTTGCCGACGATCTGGAACGTCGCCCCGGCCGCGAGGATCGCGTGCAGGTCCCGCAGCGGTACCAGGCTCAGCCGACCGGGGACGACGCCGGCCCCGGCGCCAGGCAGCATGATGATCCAGATCCACGGCACGGTCCCGTAGACGATGCCGACCTCGGCGAGCGATATCCGCCACGCCGATGCGACGCCGGCGGCACGGCGACGGCGTACCAGTGCCCACGCCGCCAGCGCGGCCAACGGCGTTGCAGCCACCGTGATGAGGGCCACGCCGTTGAACGTACCGACCCAGATGTGCCAGTCCGGACTGCCCAACGGCATGGACAGGATCCTCAGCGCCGCGCCGCCCGGGCCGAACGCAGCGATCGCTGCACCGAGGACAGCCAGAACGCCGATCACGATCCTGCGCGAACGACGGGCTGAGGCTGACAGTGATGCGCCGTGGTCCATGCCTTCATCGAAGACGGGAGACTGTTGCCGTGGCGTATGCGACTTTCGATACGCCCGCGATACACGGAACCCCCCGCACTGCTGAGCCCGGCAGTCGTGACGTGAGATACGCTATGAAGCACCTACATAGTGGTGCTGCTTCATGATCTAGGTGGTTCACGACATGGCGGGACGGACTCCTCGCCGGCATGAGAAGCATGCCGCGGCGCTCGGGCAGCTGCTCCAGCTCACGATGGTCCTCAACGAGGACATGGATCAGGGACTGGCGCGAGTCGGACTCACGCCATCCCGGGCGACCCTTGTGTGGGAGTTGCTCCAACGCGGCCCTTGTACACAGCGGGTTCTCGCGGACGCCCTCGGAATGAGCCCTCGAAACATCACCGGCCTCGTGGATGCCCTGGTGGAGACGGGCTTCGTCACCAGGGCGCCGCACCCCAAAGACCGGCGCGCCACGTTGGTGTCCTTCACCGACCATGGCGCTGACGTGGCCGCGCACCTCGAACGCGAGGGTGCAAAGCTCGCGGACGATCTGTTCGCCGCCATGTCGGACCGACAGTTCAGCGCCCTGGTGAAGGGGTTCGAGACCCTGCTGGTACGCCTTGCCGACCTGATCGCCGAGGCGAACGAGAGAGGGGCCGCGACGTGAATGTCCTGAACAGGGTGGTGGCACTCGCCCGCCTGGCCATTCGGTTCGAGATCGGCGTCTGGCGCAGCCTCTACTTTCTCGTGCGTCGACGCGATCCCGGCGCCAGTCCGAGGTCCGAGAGGTTCACCTATGTCAAGGCAGTCGAGCTGATCTACTGGGTCTTCATCATCGTGTCCGCGATCGAGGTGCCGATCGCGCACATGTTGGTGCCGTGGGAGCCGGTGAAGTACGCCCTGCTCGCCCTGGGGTTCTGGGGCCTGATGTGGATGATCGGGATGCTCGCCGCCTACAAGGTGCACACTCACCTGGTCGAACCCGCCGCACTCCGCCTGCGTAACGGCTTCGCCCACGACATCTCGATCCCGTGGGAGTCCATCGCCTCTGTTGCGATCCGCGAGCGCACACGCGGAGGCTCGCGTGGTGTCCAACTCGACGCGACCGACGGCGGGGTGCTCCTGCAGGTGGTGGTGAGTGGCCGGACCAACGTCGACCTCGCCCTGCTCGAGCCGATCATGGTGGTGCTCCCCCGCGAGGCCCAGACCGTGACGGCTGTGCGCTTCTTCGCCGACGATCCACGCGCTCTCGTCAAGCGCGTCCGGACGAACCTCGCGGAGCTGGGACGTGTCACCAGTCACCTGGATGGACCTGCGTGACGTCGGTGTTGCCGACCGCCGTACCTGAAAGTCCTTGAAGGAAATCCCGGCGGTTGTGTCGGATCTGGACTGCGGTGTTCGTCGCAGGGGTGAGCGCCACCGACAACGAAAGGTAACGACCATGAGCGACTACATGATGTACGAAATTGCCAAGCAGCGTCACGCCGACATTATCGACGAGATGCGCCGATCGCGGACCTACACGCCCCGGAACTCCCTCGGGAAACGGGCCAGCGCAACCGCAGCCATTCGCCAGTGGCTCGCCGCCGTCACTCCCCCGTTGACCAACCGAGGCCACACAGATCTCATCGGTCGCACGTCATGAGCGCACCGGAGAGCCGCGGCACCAATGCCGGCACGCCACCGATCGTCGACCGGGCGACGTGGCAGGCGAGGATCGATGAACTCCGCGGTAAGGAAAAGGCCCACACCCGCGTCGGTGATGCACTGGCCGCGGAGCGACGCCGTTTGCCCATGGTCGAGGTCGATCCGACCACGAAGCTGATCGGCGCGGGCGGGCCGGTGCCGTTGATCGACATCTTCGACGGTCGGTCCCAGCTGATCGCCTACTTCCAGATGTGGCACACCGGCAGGCCCGCTACGGAGCAATGCGAGGGCTGTACCTTCTCCACGACCCACATCAACGAGCTGTCCTATCTGAACTCGCGAGACGTGAGCTACGCGACGTTCTGTCAAGGGCCGTACGAGGAGAGTTCGCGGTATCGCGACTTCATGAGCTGGTCGGTCCCTTGGTACTCGGTGCCGCAGGATGCCGTTGACCGGTTGATCGCAGGCCGGCACTTCGGGATCCTGGCCAGCTATCTCCGAGCCGGCAGCCAGGTCTTCGAGACCTACTGGACCACCGGTCGCGGCAACGAACTGATGGCCCCGTCGTACGGACTGCTGGATCTGACTGTCTACGGCCGGCAGGAGTCCTGGGAGGACTCGCCCGAGGGCTGGCCGCAGCATTGGGGTTCCAAAGGGGGCCAGTTTCGGCTGAACGGGCGCCCGACCGCCCAGTGGTCGCGGATCCGGACCGGACACAACGACGACCTCGGCACAACGCCGGATGAAAAGCCGACATGACACCTTCGATGGAATTCGGCGCATTCATCCCGAACCATCTCGCAGTCGCGTCGCTCGCAATCGGTGGCCCAGAATGACATCGAAGGAAGGCCCGGGAGGCGGTGTCGGATCGGGGCAGAGGCGTTCGTAGGAGGGGTGAGTGGTTGTCCGTGAGGGGCGCCACCCAAAGCACAGGAGATGATCTTCAGATGCAGTACCTGGTTTCCGTGATCGACGACAAGTCCAACTCCGGCACGGCGGACGAGATGGCAGCCATCGACGCGTTCAACGAGCGGGTCGAAGCCGACGGCCACTGGGTCTTCGCGGGCGGTCTTGCGTCGCCAAGCTCCGCCACGGTCATCGACAACCGGGATGGGGCGGCGGTGTTCACCGACGGGCCCTACCTGGAGTCGAAGGAGTACCTCGCCGGTTTCTGGGTCTTCGAGGCACCCGATCTCGACGTCGCGCTCAAGCTCGCCGCCGAGGGGTCGAAGGCCTGCAACCGGAAGGTCGAGGTGCGACCGTTCCTATGACCACCCCGCGAAATCGCTCCGCTTCGGTCCACGATTTCGTGGGGACCCCGGAGTGAGCGTGGTCGACGTCAGGGAGGCGATCACCCAGGCCCACCATGAGGAGTGGGCGCGGGTCGTCGCCGCCCTGACCAGGCGCTTCGGTGACCTCGACATCGCCGAGGAGGCGTCGGCTGAGGCGTTCGCGACCGCTGTCGAGCGGTGGCCGGACGACGGTGTACCCCCCAACCCCGGCGCCTGGCTGACTACCACCGCCAACCGCAAGGCCATCGACCGGATCCGCCGCGAGAACAAGCGCGACGACAAGCAGAAGGCGGCTCAGATGTTGTACGACGACGAACCGCCCGGGCCGCTCGGCGCCATCGACGACGACCGGCTCCGGTTGACCTTCACCTGTTGTCACCCGGCGCTCGCGATGGAGACCCGGGTGGCGTTGACGCTGCGCATGGTCGGCGGTCTGACAGTGCCCGAGATCGCCCGTGCCTTCCTGGTGCAGGAGAGCACCATGGGCCAGCGGATCACCCGCGCGAAGACCAAGATCAGGGCGGCTCGCATCCCTTATCGGGTGCCGTCCGCGGAGGACCTACCGGCACGCGTCTCCGGCGTACTCGCCGTCCTGTTCCTCGTCTTCAACGAGGGCTACCTGGCGACCGGCCCGGACACCGATCCCGTACGTCACGACCTGACCGCCGAGGCGATCCGACTCACCCGCCTGATCCGTGCCCTCCTACCGGACGACGGTGAGGTGGCCGGGCTGCTGGCACTGATGCTGCTGACCGAGGCCCGCCGCACCGCCCGGGTGTCGGCAAGCGGCGAACTGGTCACCCTCGACGAGCAGGACCGTGGGGCCTGGGACGCGGCGCTGATCGCCGAGGGGCATCGGCTGGTGCGCGAGCGCCTCGCCGCTGCCGCCGCCGGGGCGGCTCCGGGTCGCTACCAGATCCTCGCGGCGATCAACGCCGTGCACACCTCCGCCCGCGACGTCCGCGACACCGACTGGTCGCAGGTCGTCGCCCTCTACGACCAGCTCGTCCGCCTGGACCCCTCGCCGATCGTCGCCCTCAACCGGGCCATCGCGGTCGCCGAGATCGACGGCCCGGAGGTGGCGCTGGCTGCCGTCGACCGCCTCGAAGACACGTTGGCCGGCTACCACGCCTACCACGCGACCCGCGCCGACCTGCTGCGCCGGCTGGGCCGCAGCCAGAACTCGCGCGCGGCCTACGACAAAGCCATCGAGCTCGCCGGCAACACCGCCGAGACCGCCTACCTCACCCGCCGCCGCGACCAGCTGAGGTAGTGCCCCGCGACCGCCCGTTCGATGAACCGCCGGCGGACCCGAGCACGGTCAGGTGCAATAACAGTGGGCCGTGCGTGGCTCAGCCGAACGTCACGTCCTTGGTCTCCTCGACTGCCGCGGTGCGGCCGGGCGCCGTGTGGTTCTGCCAGTAGAGGTTGGTGTGCGCGATCACCTTGTCCGGCGGCGGAGCGCCCCACGGGCTCAGGTCCTCGGTCGTGTGCGCATCGCCGACGAGCGTCACGTCGTAGCCACGGACGAAGGCGCCATGGATCGTGGACCTGATGCACTCGTCGGTCTGTGCGCCGGCAACGAGCAGGCGGCCCACCGCGGCCTCGGCCAGCACATTCTCCAGGTCGGTGGCCTCGAAGGAGTCGGCGAACCTCTTGTGGACCAGCGGTTCCGACTCCTCACGGGATAGTTCAGCGACCAGCTCCCATGCCTCACTCCCCTTCGTCAGGTGCTCGCCGGAATGCTGGACCCAGACGATCGGCACATCCCCTTGACGCGCCCGGTCGACGAGGGTGCCGATGTTGGCGACCACCGCGTCGCGCTCGTGCGCATCGGCGACGACGCCGTTCCGGACGTCGATCACCAGCAGGGCGGTCTTGGAACGATCTGACAATGTGGTCATGGACGGATCTCCTGTGCAGCTCGGACGGCCTCAGGACGCGCGGGACCACCCTAGGCCGACCCGCCGACATCCGCCGAGCGTTCGATCATCCCCAGGGCCCTGCGTCTCCCCTGCCCCTACTGGCCCAGGCGCCCGTCGATGCGTTCGCGCAGCAGATCCGCGTGGCCGTTGTGTCGGGCGTACTCCTCGATCATGTGCACCAGCACCCAGCGCAGGGATCGTGGTCCGCCGTGTGCGTTCCCGGTGACCTCCAGGCCGGGCGCTTCGGCGATGAACTGGTCGGCGAACGCGATCTCCGCCCGCCAGGCGTTCCACGCCTCACTGACAACGTCGACCGTGGGTACCGCACCGTTGAACTCCCCGTCACGATCGGCGTCGGAGTAGAAGTACGGCGCTGCGTCCTGGCCGGCCAACACCTGCCGGAACCAGATGCGTTCCACCTCGGCCATGTGGCGTACGAGTCCGAGCAACGACAGCGTGGATGGCTCCACGGACCGCCGGGCAAGGTCGTCGACTCCGATGCCGCTGCACTTGAGCTCCAGGGTGTCGCGCTGCCACTGCAGGAACCCCACGAGGGTTGTGCGCTCCTCCCCCGTGGTCGGCGGGTGGACCCTGGGGTCGGCGTCGCGGTCGATGAACGTGGTCGCTCTGGGACTGCTACTCATGCCCGCCATCATGGCTCACGCTGTCCCGGGCGACCCCGTGTGGGAGCTGCTCCAGCGTTGCGCCTCCACCAAGGGCTTCCCGGGGGCGACGTCAGTGGACGCCCTTGACAGCGACCACCTGGCTGGTAGGTGGCCGGCCGTTCACGACCAGCCGTCGCCGTTCTGGATGAGCTGGCAGTTGCCGGCGCGGCACCTCTGGAGGGTACGCACGGCGTTGCGTCGTGCCTGTCGTAGCTGGGCGACCTTGGTGTCGATCCGGTCGACGACAGCCTCGAGGCGCCACCGCTCGGTCGCGCAGGTTGCTCCGCCCGCGTCATGGGCATGGAGTGCGTCGACAACCTCGTCCAAGGTGAAGCCAAGGTCCTGGAGCGCCTTGGCCGTCCGGATTCGTTCCACGGTGGTCTCAGGGAACTCCCGGTATCCGGATGGTCTGCGCTGTGCAGTCGGGAGCACCCCTCGTCGCTCGTAGAAGCGAACCGTGTCGACGCTCACCTCGGCTTCCCGAGCCACCTGACCGATCCTCATCGCTCACCTCTTGACTCTGGACTTAGGTCCAGACTTTAGAGTCGGCTCAGGCCCGGCGCAAGAACGGGCGACCAGCGACCTCGAGGAGAGCCCGACCATGGAGAGTCCAGCATCGACTACGCCGATCGTGTGCGACATGACCGACGCATCGGACACCGCCGAGGAGCGGATGGCTGAGTACGGCCGCCTGTTCGCCCAGTCGTTGACCGGCCGCGAGCGGACCGATGGGGGCATCAGACTGCGGTTCCGTGCCGACCACGGCGTCGAAGCCTGGATAGCCGATCTGGTCGCCCGGGAAAAGCTGTGCTGTCCGTTCTTCGATTTCGCCGTCAGCACCACCGGTGGCGAGGTGTGGTGGGAGATCAGCGTGGGCGAGAGTGTCGTTGACCAAGGCATCGCCCGCGCGATCCTGGACGAGTATTTCAACGCGCCGGACACCGTCGCCGATGGTGTCGCCGGGATGGAGGACCGGTTCCGCGAACGCGGTTGGAAGGTCACGACGAACGCCTCCGGGACCGTGCGGCAGGCCAACCCCACAAGCGCCGACGACTGACCTTTGTGACGCCGCCACCTACAAGACGGCAGATCGGACAGTCGTAGTCGGGTGGCGCGTGCGTGACCGCGGCGTCATCCTCCACCATCGTGACCGATTCCCGGGCGGGACTGCGGGGAAGCCTTGGCGAGTTCGGCGGTCGCGGCCTGCCCCGCTTCGGTCGTACGCCGCAGGAAGTCGGCGATGAGGGCGAGCTCGGTCTCGTCGTATCCCGCGCAGAGACTGGTCATCGACGCGTCCATGCCCGCGTAGAGTGCGAACAGTTCACGGCCGCGATCCGGCAGGGCACGGACGACGACAGCCCGCCGGTCGGAAGAGTCGCGTTCCCGGGCCA
This sequence comes from Actinopolymorphaceae bacterium, assembly GCA_050700915.1. Taxonomy (GTDB): domain Bacteria; phylum Actinomycetota; class Actinomycetes; order Propionibacteriales; family Actinopolymorphaceae; genus Thermasporomyces. The sequence continues at coordinate 9,856 of JBOHED010000818.1, forward strand.
CCCAGCCAGCGCGTTCGAGTCGGTCGAGGATGCCGGTGATGGTGGCGGGATGCAACCCGGCACGCCGGGCGAGGGCGCTCGGGCCGAGCGGTCCCTGCCGGCTGATCAGGTCGAGGCAGTGGAGATCGACGTCCTTGAGCCCGAGACTGGCGGTCACCTGATGGTTGAGCAGGGACAGCTGGATGGTCAGCGCGCGCAGCGACTCCTTGATCGCGACGGTCAACCGCCGACTGCGGCGGGCCGCTTCCCGCGCTGATTCCGAACTCATATGTTCGGTCTTTCGTACGGCATGAGGAGCAACCTACCGGGCCAGGAACTCCCGAGGGTGGAAGATACGGCCACTACGCCGGCGGCACTCGAGCCTCGTAGTGACACAGCTCGGGGGCGGCTTCGGCCTGGTGGAAGCCCGCGTTTTCAAGGGTCCGCCGGGACGCAACGTTGTCAGGATCGGTGTCAGCGCGGATCGTCGTCACGCCCAGATCGGCGGCGATCCGCATCAGGGTTCTCAGCGCTTCCGACGCGTAGCCGTGTCCTCGGGCGGAGCGCGCCAGTCCGTAGCCGATCTCCACGACTCCGCCGTCGGGGGTCACTTGATTGGCGTGCACGATCGTGGATGCGCCGTGCCTCCAACTCGTCGATCGCGTGCAAGGTCAACCGTGCGGTGCGGAAGTCCATGCCGAGCACTCAACCAGCGTGAAGCATCTGGGCACAACGGATCTGTCCGGGGCTCACTGTTCGCCGTCGATCATGTCGCACGCGGCCGCGCGCGTCCGCCGGCCTGGACGACGGAAGGCCCTGGCCGCCGATCGCTCGCGATCCGGACCAGGGCCCTGTCGGCAAACGCCCGTCAGTTGTCGGCGTCTGGGTTCGTGCCGTGCCGCCCGGGCCGGAACTTCTCCCAGGTCGCCCGGCGGTCGGACACATCGACGACACGCAGGGCCGTCGCCGTGTCATCGCTGACGATCGCCGCCACGTGCACGGTCTCCCCTTCGTCGACCGAGCCGATCCCCTCGCGGTGGGAGTTGACCAGCGTCTCGTCGTCGATGACGTAGGTCCTGGAGTACCCGTCCTCGCTCTTCACCGTGATCGAGGTGTCGCTCACCGCCGCCACTTCGCCATGCTGGACCGCCAGGGTCTGGTAGCCACCGTCGGGCTTCTCCGTGACGAACTCGCCGTGCAGGGCACCAACCATGAGCCCTGGTGGCCGCGGGCCTCGGAGTGCCCTCCGCTCCCCCACGCCGGGTCGTATCTGTTCTCTCGTGACGCCGAACCCGTCGGACTCGTCGGATCCGGACTCGGACGCGTTGTCGGCAAGGGCGATCCCGCCTACCGCGAGTGCCATGATCGTGGCGGTCGACACCGCCACCGCGACCACTGTGGACCGGTCCTTCCACCGCCCGCCGGCCCATCGCTCCCTGACCCACCGCCCGCTCCACCGCCCGCTGGGGCGCATCACGATCTCCCTCCAGTCGTAGATGTACGAAAGATACTGTCCACTCTCGGTGACCCGACTGGGACCAGCCTGGACGGCACCTGGGGATTCGCTGGGAACGCCTCGGACGACGGCTACCGGCAGTCAGGCCGCATGTCACTGTTCGCGGACGACCTCCGAGGCGTCCTTGTCCGTACGCAGCCCGACGAACCGGGGATGGCGCAGCTTGCCGTCAGTTGTCCACTCGGTGAAGCCGATCTGTGCGACCAGCTCGGGTCGTACCCAGTGGGCGGAGCGCTCCCGCACCGGATCGGCGAACGGCGACGACGCCTGGGCGATGGCGTCCATCTTCGCCCGCAGGTCGCGCAGCATGAGTGCGTTGTAACCCGTACCGACCTTGCCCGCATAGCGCAGCTGGCGCCGTTCGTAGTGGCCGACGAGCAACGCGCCGAACCCCTGCCGCGACCCTTCTGGATCGGTGAATCCGCCGATGACGAACTCCTGGTCGCGTACGCACTTGAACTTCAACCAGTCCCGCGACCTGCGGCCGACCTGGTACGACGCGTCCGCGCGTTTCGCGATCAGGCCCTCCCACCCACGGTGGCACGCGT
>JBOHED010000819.1:0-8465 GCA_050700915.1 Actinopolymorphaceae bacterium
GCGTAGCCCATCTTGAGATATTCGAACGCGTTCCGGTAGAGATACAACGGCAGCAGCAACGTGGCGTTGTTCGGCCCGCCACGGGTGAGCACGTACGGCTCGGCGAAGACCTGCAGCGATCCGATGACGCCCATCACCAGGTTGAAGAACGTGACGTGGGAGACCATCGGCACGGTGATGTGTAGGTGCTGGCGCAGACGGTTGGCGCCATCGACCTGCGCGGCTTCGTAGAGCTGCGCCGGCACGCCCTGCAGGCCGGCGAGGTAGATCAACGTGGTGCCGCCGAATGTCCACAGGCTCGTGACGATGAGCGCCGGGAGTGCCCACTCCTCACTGAGGAACCAGTTGGGTCCAGTGATACCGATCTTGTCCAGAACGGTGTTGATCAGGCCGTACTCGCCGTTGAACATCCATCGCCACAGCATCGCGACTGCGACGCCCGACATCACGGTCGGGAGATAGTAGACCGACCGGAAGAAGTACATTCCGCGGATCTTCTGATTCAGGAGCAACGCGAGGACGAACGAGATCACCAGGATGACCGGGACGGTGACCAACGAGTAGACCGCCGTCACCCGAAGCGACTTGAGGAAGAGATCGTCGCTCACCAGTTGGCGGTAGTTCTCCAGCCCGATCCAGGTGGGCAGCGTCAGCATGTCGAAGTTGGTGAAGCTCAGGAAGAGCGAGGCGAGCATCGGCCCGAGGGCGAAGAGGAGGAGGCCGATGATGGCCGGCGCCATGAAGACGTAGCAGGCGATAGCTTCTCGTCGCCGCGTACTCAGCCGGGGACGGCGCGCGCTGTCCGGCGAGCGGCGAGCGGCCGAACGCGTGACCGTAGGTGTCCCCTGGCTGCTCATCGTGCGATGGCGGTACTTCCTGAGGTGTTCCTATAATCCGAACATTGGTCCGATCCTGAGTGCCGCCAGTATTCCCCGTAGGTTCAGGAGGGTCAATCGTTGGAGCCTCTCCCACGGCCGTTAGCGGCCGCGACGGGTGTCGACCGAGTTCTGGCGCTGCTGCGCCATCTCGCCGAGCACCCGCGCGGGATCGCATTGAGCCGGCTCGCTGAGGACTTCGACGCACCGAAGTCCAGCGTGCACCGGGCACTCTCCGCGTTGTGCCGCGCCGGCCTCGCCCGCCAGGACGGGGAGAACCGCTATCACCTCGGTGTCGAGTACGTCCGGCTCGCGTACCGCTATCAAGAGTCGCGGGAGGACTATCGGCTGGTCGAACCGGCACTGAGAGCACTGGCGGAACACTTCGGGGAGACCACCCACTACGCGACCCTGCAGGATTTCGAGGTGGTCTACCTCGCGAAGGTGACGCCCCACGGTGCGGGGATCCAGATGACCTCGAGCGTGGGTGGCCGGAACCCTGCGTACTGCACCGGTGTCGGCAAGGCGCTGCTGATGCATGCACTGCCGGACCGTACGGCGGTCAAGAACTATGTCGAGGCGCACGGCCCCCTGGTGTCGCGGACACCGAACACGCTGACCAGGGTCGACCCCCTTCACCGCTCGCTCCAGGAGGGCCTGTCGCGCGGGTACACCATCGACGACGAGGAGAGCGAGCTGGGGATCACTTGCGTGGCATTCCCGATCTTCCTCGACTCCACGCGTGAACCATCCGGCGCGATCAGCATCAGCGCACTCGCCCAGCGCAAGCCGGTGCCGGAACTCCACCGAGTCGCCAAGACCGCCCGCCGGCTCATCGAGGACGGCCTCGGAGCAGTTATGAGGCCGCCGACCTGACAACCGCGCGGCCGAGTGTGCGTGAGGTGACTTCAGGCGCTGAGAGCCCGAAAACCCTGAGGGAAGTGGGTTTCCCACCGCTGCGCGTTGGACCAGCTCCGACGGCACAGGGGTGGCTACAACTCCGGGGTCTCGTACAGCGTCCTGCCGGCGGCGCGGATCTCGACATCGACGAGGTACTCGCGTACGGCATCCGGCAAGACGGTCATCCCGAGGCCGGGTGCTGCGGGCACCACGATCGCGCCCTCGTCGTCGGGGACCAGATGCTCCGCCGTCAACCTCATTGCCAACGCGGACGCCTCGACCGGGTACTCGCAAAGGGACGCACCGGCCATCCTGGCGAACGGTTGCAGGGATGCTGACAGGGCCAGCTGCGACGTAAAGGTGTGGTTGACGAAGTGCACCCCTCGCTCGGCGGCGTACGACGCCACCCGCGCGGCTGGCCCGATCCCGCCGATCCGACCCGTGTCGACCTGGACGTAGCCGATGCCCGCATGGTCGATCAGATGGATCGCCTGGTGCGGATCGTGCGCACCTTCACCGGCCGCGAGCGGGACTCCCGGCGTCATCGCGGCAAGGATCCGGTAGGCGGCGGACGCACCGGAGACGAATGGTTCCTCCAGCCATCCGACCCGCGCGTCGGCGAGTGCCGGAAGCCGCAGTGCCGCCGCGTCGACGTTCTCCCCGAACACCGTTCCTGCGTCGACGAGCAGCTCCCGGTCGGGCCCGAGCCCGTCCCGCGCGGCGTGGACGTGGCCGGCATCGGCATCGGCAGAACCGCGACCATACGGACCCCACCCGAATTTCGCCGCCCGGAATCCCTGCTCAGCAACGGAAACGGCCTTTGCGGACGTCTCCTCGGGGGTGTCGCCGAAAAGTGCCGAGGCGTATGCACGTTTGGGAAGGGCCTGGGCGCCACGGCTCAGCAGCTCGTACACCGGCTCCTCGAGTCGGCGGCCCAGCAGGTCCCACATCGCGATCTCGATCCCCGACAGCGTGTGGTCTGCCTGCAGCAGGTCGAGGCTGTTCTCCTTGACCAGGCGGGAGATCCGCCCGATGTCGGCGACGTCGCGCAACGGCTGTCCCAGGACCGAGGCAAGGACGGGTTGACAGGCGCTGTGTGACATGGGCGCAACCAGGCCAGCGATCGACGTGAGTGGCGACGCTTCGCACTCGCCCCACCCGGTGTGATCGCCCGAGCGCAGCCGGACCAGCAGCATGTCCTGACTGCCGTCGCCGATCGCACGGATCTCCGGCATGGCGAGATAGAAGAAGTCGACCGCATCGATGGTCGGTGTCGCCGTGACCACCGCTCAACGCCCCCTGATCTCGACCAGCTCCGAACCTTCCTCCGGCAACGCGAACTCGAGCCCACCTGCCAGCAGGTCCTCGCCGGTACGTACCTCGTGGCGGTCGGCGTCGTGCCACCGCAGGTCGTACGCCTGAACCGGGTCGAGGGCGTGCAGATGGACCACCTGCGACTGATCGGCGGAGCCCGCCAGCCGGAACGCGAGGACGAGGTGTGCCGAGGAGTCCGGCAACGCGTACTGCACGGCCGCCCACCGCGCACCCTCGCCGAACCGGCGCGGCGTCGCGGTCAAACGGTGCAGGTCGGCGGTCTGCACATAGGGGCGGACGAGCTCCTGGTAGGTCTGCACGGACGCCCGGAGCCGTTCACGCACCCAGTCGGGAAGGTCCACCAACCCGATCGAGAAACCGGTGCCGCCGAGCATCGCGATCCGGCGGTAGTAGTCGAACTGGTATGGCGTGAGCGACGGGTCCCGCGGATCGAACGTCTGGTGCCGATGGTCGCCGTACCACTCGGAGAAACCCCAGTGCAGCAACTGGTTCGCCGGGAGCAACGCGGTTGCGCCCCACAGCAGTTGCAGCCCGTGCTCGGGCCAGTCGGGGTCGCTGAGGAACGTGAGGTGCGTACGCCGGAGGATCCCGAGGTCGATCCGCAGACCGCCGGAGGAGCAGTTCTCGAGTACTACGTCGGGATGGTCACTGCGTACGGCATCGAGCAGACGGTAGTAGCCGGTGTAGTGGGTGAAGAGCCCGTCGCCGGCACCGTGGCCGTGGTCGGTGCGGTTGCAGCCGAGGCCGGGGTCGAGGTTGAAGTCGAGCTTGATCCAGTCGGCGCCGTGGACGCGGACCAGTTGGTCGAGGGTCGCGTGCGCCCAGTCCCAGGCGGCGGGGTTGCCGAGGCAGACGTAGCCGAGCGGCTCGCCGTCGCGGAGGGCCGGCAGGTCGGGCCGCTTCGCGGCGACCGCTGCCTTCGGCCCGAGTGCCTCGATCTCGCACCACAACCCGAAACTCATGCCCCGTCCGTGGACGGAGTCCGCAACAGCCCTTATCCCGTGGGGGAAACGGGCGGTGTTGACCCGGTCCCAGTCGCCGCGGACGTCGGTCCACTGCGAGGTTGCCTCCGCCGGTCCGAACCAGCCGGCGTCGAGCGTGCAGACCTCGACGCCGAGATCGGCGGCCACGGCGGCGTTGGTGGCGAACATGTTCTCGTCGATGCTGTGGTCTTCGTAGGTCCACCAGTGGTTCCACTCGACTGGCGACCGGTCCGCGAGAGGGGAGCGCGGCATCCAGTGGGCGCGGGCGGCCCGCGCGAGGGCGATCGAGACGGTGTCGAGGTCGCCGGCGTAGCCCAGCGCGAGGACGACCGGCGGCGCGGTGACGGAAGCGCCGGGCGGCAGGATCGTTGCGAACCCGATGTCGTGCAGCCCTCCGGTGAGCAGGTAACCACCGGCGGACTGCGCGTCCGACCCGTCCGTCTCGTCGAAGCGGACGACCCAGTTGCCCGACCAGGCGACCGCACCGCAGAGGACCGCGCCGTCGGCGACCCTTACCAGCCCGAACCACGGATGCCGGTCCGCCGACGACCGTCCCCGCAGTGTCTCGAGCGTGGTGGGGCCGGCCAACTTCGTACGGACGCCCTCGAACTCCAGACCCCACCCGCTGGTGTACGACAGGAGGTCGTGGTCGCCAGCCGGGACCACCAGGCCCAGTGAGTCGATCCGGTCCACGGTGACAGGTTGGTCGCCCTCGTTGGTGACGCTGGCCCAGGTCTCGACCACCGCGACCTCCGGGTAGCGCCGGACGTGCCAGTCGACCCGCAGGTCCAGGCCGTCGGCTGCGTACCGGCAGACGATCGTCTCGTCGACCACTCCGTCGGCATTCGACGCCACCACAGGCGGAGCAACCTCGAGACCGGCCGACTCCCCGGTAACCGTCACACCGCCCGCGACGACCGTGAAGACAGGTCCGCATCCTTCGACGGCCCACGACGCCTGTCCGTCGAGCGCGAGTCGCTGTGTGCGCAGACCGTGCACTCCGGTGGACAGTGCGTACGTCATCGATGGCGCCGGTCCCCGGCAAGCCTCAGGCATCCTGGCGTTGGTCATGGCGGCCTCCCTCTCCGGGCCCGCATGGTAGTCGGAGTCGGTCCGACCTTGCTGACAACGCCGTCATCTGTCGCGTGGATCCTGGGCGAGCCGTCCGACTACTGAAGCGCCGCGCGGACGAGTGCGAGTGGGTGCCAGGCCCTGCGATCCGTGCCGTGCCGGATCTGCTGCCGGCAGGACACCCCGGTCGCGGCGATCACCGTCTGGTCGGGCTCGGCGTCGATCGCGGGGAAGAGCCGGTCACGTCCCACGGTCATCGACAGGTCGTAGTGTTCGGACTCGAAGCCGAACGATCCCGCCATCCCGCAGCACCCGGCGTCCACCTCGACCACCTGGGCACCGGGGATGCGGCGGAGCAGTGCCACCGTCGCGGCCGTACCCACTTCCGCCTTCTGGTGGCAGTGGCCGTGGTAGAGGATCCGCCGGCCGGTGAGCCACGAATCACCCAGCGGCAGCGCGTTCGTGTCGATCGCCTCGACCAGCAACTCCTCCACCTGGCGGACCCGGCCGGCGACGTCGGCCACCCGCGGATCATCGGGCAGGAGTTTGCGGTGCTCGTCGCGCAGCGTCAGGATGCAGGACGGCTCGCACCCGACGATCGGCGAGTCCGGTGCGGACGACGAAACGAGCCGCGCAGCAAGGGCGCCGGCCTGCCGCTTCGCGTCGTCGAGCAGGCCCTTGGAGTAGCTGGCGCGGCCGCAACACCCCTTGTCCTCCAGGCGTACGACGAAACCCGCGTGCTCCAGCAGCTCGACCGCCGCCCGGCCGATCTCCGGCTCGGTGTAGGTGGTGAACGAGTCGGCGAGCAGCGTCACCTGGCCCTGTCCGCTGTCGAACCGTCCGGTGTCAACCTGCCCTTGCCTGACGTGCCGACGGAACCAGCGCACGAGATTGTCGCGGTCGTACGACGGCAGTGGGCGGCGCGCGGTGATGCCGAGGGCACGCTCCATCAACCGGCGCAGCGGGCGGACCCGGTTCACCAGGTTGGACACCGGCGCCATCGCCGATCCGAGCCGGTTGAGGGTACGGATCCCGCCGAAGACCCGTGATCGGACCGGCGTCCCGTGCTGGTCGTGGTGGGCAGCGACCGCCTCTGCCTTCAACGCGGCCATGTCCACTCCGAGCGGGCATTCGCTCTTGCAGGCTTTACACATGAGGCACAGGTCGAGGATCTCGTGCAGGCGTTCGTCGCCCAGGGCGCGCGCCGGGTCGGGTTCGGAGAGTGCCTTGACGAGGGCGTTGGCGCGACCTCGGGTCGCGTGCTCCTCCTCGCGCGTGGCGATGTAGGACGGACACATCGCACCCGCGTCGGTCTTGCGGCAGAGGCCGATGTTCATGCACCGGTCGGCGGCGTCCCGCATGCCACCGCCCACGACGTCGAACGTCAACTGCGTCCTGACAGTGGGTGTGGGTGGCAAGGCCGCGTCGCGGAGATGGTCGGTCATCGCCGGTGCGTCGACGATCTTGCCGGGGTTCATCCGGCTGTCGGGATCGAAAAGTCCTTTGACCGTACGCATCGCGGCGTACAGCTCCTCGCCGAAGAGCTCCCGGTTGAACTCGCTCCGCGCGAGACCGTCGCCGTGCTCGCTCGAGTTGACGCCGCCATACTCACGGACGAGATCCTTCACCTCCTCCGCGACGGCGCGCATCGCCTTGATCTGCTCGGGAAGGCGTACGTCGACGAAGGGACGGATGTGCAGGCAGCCCACCGAGCAGTGCCCGTAGAACCCGGCGGTCAGCTCGTGCCTGTCGAGGATCTCGGCGAACCGTTTCGTGTATGCGGCCAGGCGTTCGGGCGCGACGGCGGTGTCCTCGACGAACGCGAGCGGGCGCCGGGTGCCGCTACCGGCCGCCATCAGCAGGCCGAGACTGGACTTGCGTACCTTGAGCAGCGCGCCTTGCTGGGCAGGGGTTTCCGCACGCAGGGTGTGGTAGCCGTGGCCGTGCCTCGCCCAGAGCGAGGTGAGCAGGTCGAGCTGGCCGAGCAACTCCTTCTCGCCGTCACCGGTGAAGGACACGAACAGCAACGCCTCGGGATCGCCGGACAGGATCGTGCCGAGGTCGGCGTACTCGATCCGCGCCCGCGACAGGTCGAGGATCGTGCGGTCCATGAGTTCGACGCCGGACGGGTCGCAGGCCATGGCGTCCTCGGTCGCCTCGATGGCGGCGATCGTGGAGGCGAAGTGGCCGACGGCGATAGCGGTGTGGCTTGGTTTGGGCACGAGGTCGACGAGCGCCTCGGTCGCGATGACGAGTGTGCCCTCGGAACCGACGACGAACTTCGCGAGGTCGAACGCCGGGCCTTCCGCTGCCGCGAGCCCAGCCGCCAGCCGGTCGAGCCGGTAGCCGCCGGCACGTCGCCAGTACGCCGGAAAGTCGCGGGCGATCGCGGACTCGTGCGCCGACAGCAGGCCGGGCAGCTCGCGATACAGCTGGCCCTCGAGGGTGTCAAGGCGGGCTTGACGGTCTCGCTCCACCTCGTCCACCGGGGCGAAATGCGCGGTCGAGGCGTCGGAGAGCACCACGGACAGCTCGCGGACATGGTCGATCGTCATGCCGTAGCGGACGGATCCGCTGCCGGCGGAGTTGTTGCCGATCATGCCGCCGAGCGTGGCGCGGTTGCTCGTCGAGGTGTCGGGGCCGAACATCAGCCCGTGCGCCGCGGCGGTCCGGTTCAGGTCGTCCTGCACGACTCCGGGCTGGACCCGGGCGACCCGCGCCTCGGCGTCGATGTCGACGATCCGGGTCATGTGTCGCGACAGGTCCAGCACCACCCCCGGACCGACCGTCTGACCCGCCAGACTCGTACCGGCGCCCCGCGGGAGCACCGGCACGCCGTGGGCCCGGGCCACCGCGACCGCCGCCGCGACGTCGTCGGAATGCCGTGGAAACGCCACGCCCAGCGGGGTGATGGCGTACATGCTCGCGTCCCGCGAGAAGAGTGTCCGCGTGTAGTCGTCGAACCGCACCTCGCCATCCAGCGTGCGTGTGAGTGCGGCGGCGAGGCTTCCGCGAAGGTCCTCCGCCGGGTTTCTGCCCGAGCCTTCGGCCGGGCCAGTGGCCACCTCCGCCGTCATGGTCGCTGCAGCTGATCGAGAGCGGCGTTGATACCGCCGGGATCGATGCGTACGCCGGCCGCTACCAGCCCCATCTGCACGCCGGCAAGGGTTCCCGCGAGCATCAGGTCGTTGAAGTGGCCGAGATGCCCGATGCGGAACACCTTGCCAGCAAGCTTTCCGAGGCCGGCGCCGAGTGACATGTCGTAGCGGTCGAGGACGACCGACCGGATCTTGTCGGCGTC
>JBOHED010000820.1:0-4691 GCA_050700915.1 Actinopolymorphaceae bacterium
AGTTCGAGGCGGTCCTCCCTGCCGGTGTCAGCACGGCCCACGCCGCGCTGGCGCACATCCTCGCCCATCCCGAGGTGTCGACGGTGATTCCAGGTACGAAGTCGCTCGCGCAGCTGCGGGACAACACAGCGGCCGCCAGGGTTCAGCTCCCGCGCGAGACGCTGGACGCCATCCGCGACCTCGGTCGTACGCACGCCGCGGATCCGCTGCCCTGGTAGGGCCCACCCATGCCCGGTCTGGGTCAATCGAGCAGGTTGGTGGCCGCGTCGATCCGATCGACCCAGCCGGACGCGTCAAGTGACCTTTCCGCTGTGTCGGCGAGGCTGAGGAACGCCTGGGAGACGGCGCCAGGGAGTGCGTGCGTCAAGCCCGAGCAGTCGCCGTACGCCGCGAGCACGTCGGACCAGCGCGCCGGCGGTACGGACGAGACCAGCAGCCACGCGAGGTCGGTGACTCCGGGAGCGAGTCAGACGTCCTCCCAGTCGAGCAGCGCGACGGTGCCGTCCTGGGCCGTACGCATGTTCGGCATTGACGCGTCGCCGTGGACGAGGGTGACTGGACCGGCGGCGGCTTCGGCACGTTCGGCGTCCGCCACGGCGCCGACGAACCGGGCGCCCAGCTCCCGGGTGCCCGACGTGAGGTCACGGCGCGCCGCCAGGACTGGCCACGTGCGGTCGTAGAGCTGGCCCACCAGGTCGCTGCCCGTACCGACTCGACGTAACCACGGCCACCGATCGGCGGCATCGTCTTCGAAGCGGCGATGGATGCCGGCGAGGAGACCCGCGGCGACCACGGGATCGGCTCCCGGCGCCCACGCCGAGAGGTCCTCGAGGACGAGTCGGGTGCCGGCCGGGCCCACCTCCGCCTCGTAGCACGCCGGCGTGCGGACGCCGACGACCGGCGCGATCTCCCGGTAGAACCGCACCTCCGCCTCGAACAGTTGGAGCGCGTCCGGGATCGAACCTGACGCCGGACGATCCCGCCGCTTGACGAACCGGTCGGGTTGCCGCCCGGTCAACCCGGTCACCGGCGGGCGTCGAGGGCGCGAAGCGCCTCGTCGAAGGGGCGCTGCAGCCAGGCCAGGTGGTCGGCCTCCCCGTGGTGGTGGGTCGTGAGGTGGTCGGAACGGCGTGGAGCGGTGTGGCGTACGTATTCCCGCGCCCCCACGACCAGCGTCCGGATGTAGTGCAGCCCCTCCGGATCGGCCATCCCCCACCGCCCGCCGCACCCGACGTAGACCGGCGAGGTGTGGGCGAAGACCTGCCGGCCCCACTCGTCCAGATGCGCCTGGGTGCCGAACGCCCTGGCCGTGATCCAGGAGTGGCCGTCGACGCGTACCTCCTGGGTGAGGGAGAGCTGCCGATCGCCGTTGGCCTCCACCGCCGCGACGACCTCGCCGTTGCACACGATCTCCAACGTACGCAGCGGAAAGATGCTCGTGACGGACGCCTCGACGGTGAGCGTGCCCGGGCCGGACAGGTCTACCGTGTCCCCGGGCTGCCGCCCGTCGACCGCGAGGTTCAGCAGCGGCCCGCCGGACAGGAAGGTCCGGCCCGCCCGCACTGCCGCGCACCACGCGTCGTAGCTGAACTCCTGGTCGCCGTCCAGTCGGGCGTACGTACGGTAGAGGCCGACCGGCACCGCGCTCGACATCTTGTCCGTTCCACCCACCAGCGGCAGGCGGTAGCCGGAGTTGAGGTAGCGGTAGTACTCGCGCAGGTTGTCCTCACCCTGGGCGAGCATCTCCACCGCGTCGGCGCGTCCGGTGGCGACGAGCACGGCAGGTTCGCCGTTGGGTTGGGGGAAGTGCGCGGCGACGACCGTGCCGCCCTGGGCGTGGGTGCGGTCGGCCCAGTCGCTGAGGTTGACGTCGAGCGCGCCGCCCAGCTCGGCCTCGTCGGGACCGTCACTGCACCACGGCATGACGGGTTCCTTCAATCCCCACAGGACCATGTGGCCAAGAGCATGCTGGCGGTTCTCCTGGCCGACGTACGTGAGGTAGTCCGCGCCATGGACACCGCCACCCTGCACACCGCTGACGGCACTCGGCCGGCCGGTGAACTCCTCGGTACTCGTGAACAGCGCACCCCACTGGGACTGCAGCAGGTTGACGACCCGCAGATCCTCGCCGAGCTGCTCCAGCTGCGCCCCGGCGGTGGAGAGGAAGTGGACGTGGGAGTCGCCGGACCACCAGCCGTCGGCGGCCATGTCGGCGACCCGGTTGATCCGCAGGGTCAGCTCCCGCTGGCCGGGTTCGATGCGTACCGTCTCGCGCAGCGGCGCGTACTCGAACCCGCGGGCCACGTCGACGACGACCTCGCCACGGGGAAGCCAGCCCTGGCACCTGCCGTCGATGTAGGCGTAGGTGAGCTGGCCCATCCGGACGTCGCCGCCGACGTCGTAGTGCCAGCTGTTCAGGTTCTGGGCGACGTGGTTGTGGTGGCCGTGTGGCTGGTACGGAATCCCTTCCGGAGAACGGAAGTGCACCCGGCACGGCACCTGCTTGCCCGTGGCATCGTCGAGGACGGTGACATGCACCCAGTTGCGGCCGGAGTCGGCCAGCTCGACCCGCGCCCGGCCGGTGTCGGCGCGCCCGTCGCGTTCGACCGCACCCCAGCTGACCTGACCGAGTTCCTCGTCGCGCTGCCGGAGGACGAGGGTGGCGGAGGGGATGGCAGCGACGCCCGCGTAGGCCGGGCTGGCGGGCGGGGGTGCGTTGGCCGCACCGTAGCCCGGCCGGTCGTCGGCGGTGGTCGGCAGCGGCTGCGGGTAGGTGGCGACGCCACGGTCGACCTCGATGCTGAGTACGTCGTCGCGGGCGGCGATGTCCGGGTCGGTGACGGTGATGCGGATCGGTCGACTCGGCCCGCGTACGAACGGATGCTCGTCGGCATGGCCGAGCGTCACGCCCGCCACCAGGAACGGCAGGCCGTGCGGGATGACCTCGAGCCGTTCGATCGTCGTGTCCGGCCGTGGATTCTCCCAACACCACAGCCAGTACGCCTCGGCCCGGCCCTTGTAGTGCTCGGTGAGGCGGTAGCCGGCAGCGTTCCAGTGGCCCTCGAAGCGCGGGCTGTTGCCGTCGAGCTGGTCGGACACCGCAAGGAAAGGATCCCGTCCCCACTCGGTCGGGACGACCTGGATCTCGAACCGCTCGCGGATCGGCACGGTGACGATCTCACCGCCGGCCAGGTGGAACGCGTAGTCGGCGACCTGCGTACCGACGCCGTGGCCAGCGGGACCGCCGGGCTCCAGCAGGCGATGGGCGACGATGACGTGCCGTGCGGGCTGGCCGATGTCGATCGACACCGGCGAGTCGGGGACCACGAAGCAGCGGTCCCGGGTTGGTTCCGCACCGCCGACCAGGAACGGGAGTCCGCGGAGGCGGACCTGCCCGAGCGTTGCGTCGCCGGCGGAATCGCCGAGCACGTCGACACCGGTGTTGGCGTACGGATGAAGATCCAGGGGTTCATAGCCGGCCATCGGCCGAGCGTAGCGTCCATCTGCCAGCTGGGCCGAGCGCTTTTGGATGAGGGGACCCCTCAGGCGAACCTATGGCGTGAGGGGACCCCTCATGCAGACTGCCCTTGGGTGAGGGTGCCCCTCATACGGAACTAGACGGTTCTCGAGACCGTGGCCAACCACGCGTGCGCACCGTCGTCGCCGAAGCGGGTCTCGTAGCGGGCGGCGGCGATGTCGCGAACCTCCCAGCCGTCGGTGAACGCTGAACAGATCTCGGCCCGGCTGACCCGGCGTGGCCCGCCGTCGCCGAGTTCCGCGTCGCTGAAACACAGCAGGTGGAGCGTGCCGTCGGGGGCGATGGCCGCGGCCAGGCTTTCGACGTACCTCGCCCTTTCCTCATCGTCCCACGTATGGAACAGCCCGCAGTCGACAACAGTGTCGAACCGTTTGCCCAGTCGCTGCAGCTGCAGGGCATCCTCGACCTCGAAGGTGACGCGCAGGCCGCGTTCGGCCGCCTTGCGGCGGCCGATCCCGATGGCGGTGGGGGCAACATCGATGGCCCAGACGTCGAAACCGCGCGCGGCGATCGCGAGCGCGTTCTCCCCCGTGCCGCAGCCTGCGTCGAGAACGCGCCCACGAATGGCGTTGTCGCGGTCGAGCAGGCCGAGCACTGCCGTCTGCGGGTGGCCGGGATCCCATGGCGGGGTGGCGTCGTGGTACGAGTGGTCCCAGGGAACCCTGGTGAGACGTTCATGCCGGGTGGGAGCTCGCTCGACGTCCTCCATGGGGATCTCGGTGATGTTCGCGTATTCCTGCAGAGCTGTGTCGGTGAGGATCCTGTCGACCGTGTCGTCGAGGGTGCTTGACTCGTCGACGATGCGTTCGTCCACCTGGGTCAGCAGGTCGCGGGGTCGGTACCAGCTCTCCATGTCCTCGGGCGTGAACTCGGTGGCCTGGGATCGGGTGGCGTGACGGCGAACTGTCTCGACGAATGACATGTCGAAGTAGTAGAAGTGCGTAGGGCCACGATGGTCCCGGTGCAGGCGGGCGAGCATCGACTCGTACCTGTCGGCGTACAGAATTCCTTCCAGGACGACGTGATAGCCATGGTCGAGTGCGTAGCGCGCGGTCAGCTCGATCAGGCCGATGTTCGCCATGCCTGGATAGTCGTGCTCGCGCAGGATCGTGCGTCGGATGATGTCCTGGCTGACCCAGGCGAGTCCATGTCC
>JBOHED010000821.1:0-4034 GCA_050700915.1 Actinopolymorphaceae bacterium
GGCGTAGGGAGCGAGCGCGGCCGCCACCTCGCGGAGTGTCGGTGCGGCGTCCTCGACCAGGGAGATCAGCCGGCCGATCGCGCGGGGGTCGCCGGCTCGGGCACGTTCGACCAGCTCGGCGACCG
Organism: Actinopolymorphaceae bacterium; assembly: GCA_050700915.1. Lineage (GTDB taxonomy): Bacteria > Actinomycetota > Actinomycetes > Propionibacteriales > Actinopolymorphaceae > Thermasporomyces. Next base: position 126 of record JBOHED010000821.1, read on the forward strand.
GCCGGTGTCGGCGAAGGACCGCGGTCACTGTTGCCCGCCCACCGTCATGCGCTGGACGGTACCCGGAGAACGAGCGCGTCACCCTGTCCGCCGCCACCGCACAACGCGGCACAACCCAGCCCACCGCCTCGGCGACGAAGCTCCAGTGCGAGGTGGAGGACGATCCGGGCGCCCGACATGCCGAGCGGATGACCGACGGCGATGGCTCCGCCGTTGACGTTGACCTTGTCCTCGTCGAGGTCCAGCTCACGCATCGACGCGACCGCCACGGCGGCGAACGCCTCGTTGATCTCGATCAGGTCCAGTGTGGTGGGGGCGATCCCCTCCTTCTCACACGCCGTACGGATCGCGTTGGCGGGCTGTGACTGCAGAGAGGAGTCGGGCCCGGCCACCACACCGTGCGCGCCGATCTCGGCGAGCCATGACAGGCCGAGCCGCTCGGCGGCGTCCCGGCTCGCGACGACGACCGCGCAGGCGCCGTCGGAGATCTGCGACGACGAGCCTGCCGTGATGGTGCCGTCGAGGCCGAACGCCGGTTTCAGGCCGGCCAACCGGTCCGCGGTCGTGTCGGGGCGGATGCCCTCGTCGTGGGTGACGACCACCGGCTCGCCCCTGCGCTGGGGAATCTCGACGGGCGCGATCTCGTCGTCGAACACGCCACCGTCGCGGGCCGCCGCGGCGCGCTGGTGGGATCGCGCGGCGTAGCCGTCCTGCTCCTCGCGGCCGAGTCCCCGCTTCGCGTTGTGGGTGTCGGTCAGATCCCCCATGCCGGCGTCGGTGAACGCATCCCACAGACCGTCGCGGACCATCGAGTCGACCATCGTCGTGTCGCCGTAGCGGATGCCGCGTCGGGAGTCGGGCAAGAGGTGAGGTGCGTTGGTCATCGACTCCATGCCGCCGGCCACCACCAGGTCGAACTCCCCGGCGCGGATGAGCTGGTCAGCCAACGCGATCGCGTCGAGGCCCGACAGGCACACTTTGTTGACCGTCAACGCCGGGACCGACATCGGGATGCCGGCCTTGACGGCAGCCTGGCGCGCCGTGATCTGGCCCGTCCCGGCCTGCAGGACGTGACCCATGATCACGTACTGAATCTTGTCGGGCGTGACCCCGCTGCGGTCCAGCGCGGCCTTGATCGCGATGCCGCCCAGGTCGACGGCGGAGAAGTCCTTGAGTGCACCGGCCAGTCGGCCGATGGGGGTGCGCGCGCCCCCGACGATGACCGTTCTCACGACGTCAACCCTACGCGTGGGCGCCGGACGCGGCAGGGACGTGAGGACGAGCCGCCGGGTATCGAGTGGCCGCCGGGTATGGACTGGACAGTGGTGGAGAGGATGGCTCCATGCCTGAGATGAACCCAGACCCGGACGTACGACCAGGAGTCCCGGAGCCACGACCGGCGGTGTTCCGTTCGATCGACCACATCGGCATCGCGGTGCACGACCTGGACACCGCGATCGCGTGGTACGTGGAGAAGTTCGGCATGCGCCTGGTCCACATCGAGACGAATGTCGACCAGCATGTCCGCGAGGCCATGCTCGAGGTCGGCGAGTCGGGTCCCCTGCTCCAGTTGATCGCTCCGCTGGACGAGGAGTCGCCGGTGGCGAGATTTCTCGCGTCCCGGGGGGAAGGGCTTCACCAGGTGGCCTACACCGTCGACGACGTCGAGGCCGCGACCGCGACACTGCGGCAGCGCGGAGTCGAGACCCTCTACGAGAGACCTGGACCGGGCACCTGGGGGTCGCAGGTGAATTTCGTCCATCCGAAGAACGCGGGTGGCGTCCTCGTCGAGATCGTCGAGCCCCCGGACACCGCCCCGGACTCGACAGGCTGACCGGCCGCGCACGACCGCCTGCCCACCCCGCACGACTGTCCTGCACACCCAGCATGGCCGCCCGGTTCGACGAGAAAAATGAGAATCAGCCCCGGTGGGTCCCCGCGAGTGAGTACGACATGCCAAGGTTGGACGTGGAGCGCATGGGATGGCTGGGGCACGCCGAGATTTCGCCGCGTACTCGACTTGTGGGTCTTGCGGACCGATGCCGGAACCTCATGCCCCGACCTGGCGACATAGCGTGAAGACGGGCACCATGGGGAGATTGGCCGAGGCGGTGAGGAGAGCAGATGTCTGAACCCGACGAGGGCCTTGACCTGCTGGATACTGGTAGTGCCGTCGGCACCTTCACTACCGTCCTCCTCGGGTACGACCGGCAAGAGGTCGACACCTGTGTCGGCATGCTCGAGTCGAGGCTCGACGAGCGTGACCGCAACATCGGCGAGTTGCACCGTGACCTGGTTGCCACCCAGCGTGCCCTCGAGGCCGCTGGCGAGCCCACGTGGGCCAAGCTCGGCCGGCGGGCCCAGGAGATCCTGCGGCTGTCCGAAGAGCAGGCCATCGACGTCGAGACCCGTGCCGAGGAGAAGGCGGCGGAGGTCCGCGCCTCCACCCAGAGCGAGGTCCGCCGAGTCAGCGACGACGCGGAACGGTCCGCGGCGGATACCCGTCGACGCGCCACCGACGAGTCTGACAAGATCCGCAACGCGGTCGAGGAAGAAGCGGACCGGATCATCAAGGCGGCGCAGAAGCGTCGTGAGGACATCCTGTCGCAGGCCACCGAGACGGCTACCCGCCAGCTGCGTGACCTTGAGCAGAAGCTCAAGACCAAGCAGCAGGGTACCGCTCACGAGGTCGCGGCGATGCTCGCTGCCGCGGAGCGCGAGGTGGCCGAGCGGCGCAGCACGGTTGCCGGGATCCTGGAGAAGGCCCAGCGCGAGGCCGCCACCCTGCACACCAACGCCACCGCCGAAGCCGAACGCCTCACCTCCCATGCCGACCAGGTCCTACGCGATGCCGAGAAGCGCGCTCAGGAGAGCGACCAGAGCTCCGAGGAGCGCCTCCGCAAGGCGAACGACCGGGTGACCCAGGTCCTCTCCCGCTCGCGCCGCGATGCCGAGCAGATCCGCAAGGAAGCTCGCGCGGAAGCCGAACGGATCACCCGCGACGCCGACGCGAAGTCCCGCGAGGACGCCGCCGCGACCGAACGTCAGATCGCCAGCCTGCGCCGCCAGCGCGACGACCTGATCGAGAGCCTGACCAGGTTGCGTGACCACGTGAGCGTCATCACCGGCGTACCCGACCAGCAGCGTGCGATGGGGCTGAGCCCCAACCGGCCCGGCACGCCAACCGGCCCCGGCGGCGGCCCGACAAATGGACCGTCTTCCCCTCACGCACCCGCCCCAAGCGGTGCGGCAGGTGCGGGAGCGGGAGCTGGGCGGTCCGCGCCCCAAGGCGACCACCCCTCCCGGCCGGGTGGCGGCACGGCCCCTGACTCGAAGAAGTCCGGACCTTCCCAGCCTCAGGCCAGGAAGCCGGGCAACGGCGGTCCCGACCGGCCACAGTCCGGCGCCAGCAACCAGCAGCGAGCCCGCTGACGAGGCGTCTCGGCGGCGGCAGTGTCACGCCGCACCCGGCTGTGGAGATCGGGGCAACCCGCCGTACGGTGAGACCTTTCACAGACGTCCGGTGTGGAGGGTGGCTCGTGGTGGCACTGCTGGCGGCAGGGGTGACAACGTGATGGCGCCGCCTCCCCAGGACGCGACATCGGAGTCGGCCACGAGAGAGGCCACCGACGGTGGTTCCGTACCGGTGGGCCATGGATCCTCGAGGCCAGGCTCAGAGTCGGGTGGTCCAGGCTCGGGTGGTCCAGGCTCGGGTGGCCCAGGCTCGGGTGGCCCAGGCTCGGGTGGCCCAGAGTCCGCTGCCGCTGACCCGGTGTCGGCGGAGCGGACCCCTTCGGCCGCACGGCCCGCGGACTCCCCGGAGCCGCGGGCGACGGCGTCAGGGGTGCCGGCGTCGGCACAGGGCGGTAGGCCGGCGGCCGAGGCAGGATCCCAGGTCTATTCGTTGGG
>JBOHED010000822.1:0-3351 GCA_050700915.1 Actinopolymorphaceae bacterium
GTGCTCGGGCTGGTGTTCGTACTCGTCAGGTTCCTGCTGGCCGGCCCGGAGGAATAGCGGTCGTCGCCCTCCGGTCGCGACCCTGACCCGTTCGGACGCGAATTCGCTTGTACGACGGGCCTTCGCATTCCGGGGAGAACTCCGATCCAGCCCACTGGGAGAACCCACCAGTGCCCGAGCCATGGTGGCCGGTGATCCGCGCCCACACTCCGGCCTACGATCCGGCGGTGACGCCGAGCACCGGTGTCGGAGTGATTCCGGAGACGGTACGCACGTGGCCCGGCGCTCAGCGGAGCTCCCACCCCCGGACGTCGTTCGCCGCCGTCGGCCCTGCTGCCCGCGAAGTCATCCGGGACCATCGGCTGGACCACCAACTCGGCGAGGAGTCGCCGCTCGGCCGGATCTACGCGTTGGACGGTGACGTGCTCCTCCTCGGCGTCGGGCATGGCTGCAACACGTCGTTGCACCTTGCCGAATATCGGCTTCCGGGTCTACCGTCCGCACCCCACCATGCAGCGATCCATGCGGACGAGGGTGAACGGCGATGGGTCACCTGGACCGACGTCGATATCGACGAAAGCGACTTCGTACGCCTGGGTGCCGACTTCGATGCCGCTGCCTGCGCCACCGGTGGCCTTCTCACGATCGGCACCGTCGGTTCGGCCGAGTGCCGGCTCGTCCGCCAGCGCGTCGTCGTCGACTTCGCGGTGCGGTGGTTGTCGAGCAACCGCCTCAAGATGTCGTCCTGACGAGCGCCCCCCTGAGTTGGGGTCGGCTTGTCAGAACCCGTCCGGCAGCGGCGACACCCGCACCCCCGTATCGAGCATGCGTTCGAGTATAGCTGCAAACGATCACCCAGCATCCGGCCGACTGGCTAAGCTCGCGCGACGATTTCCCTTACGCCACAAGCGAAACCCGCCCTACCCGACCATCCTCGGGCCCTCGCCCCGCTCAGCCGGGCAGCGACTCCACGGGTCCCCGCACCGACCGTCCGTCCTCGTTCCGTGTCGCCGGTTGGCGCTGCGGCAGAACGCGACGCCCCGATCCCACGTCTCCTGTCGTCCGACAGGTACGACATGCTGGGTGGGTGGCCACGACCGCCTACACAGATGGTGCCTGCCTGCAGAACCCGGACGGCCCGGGTGGCTGGGCATGGGCCGTGCCCGACGGTGCCCACGCGAGCGGCGCCGACCCGAAGACCACCAACCAGCGGATGGAACTCATGGCCGCGCTGTCGGCGGTCCGCGCACTTGACGGTCCGCTGACGGTGGTCAGTGATTCGCTGTATGTCGTGAACTGCTTCAACAAGCGCTGGTACGTCGCGTGGGAACGCAAGGGCTGGACGAACTCCGCCCGCCAACCGGTCGCCAACCAGGACCTCTGGCGGCCATTGGTCGAGCTCTTCCATGCCCGCAAGGGAAAACTCAGCTTCCAGTGGGTGAAGGGCCACAGCGGCGACGTGATGAACGACCTGGTCGACCGGCTCGCCGTCGAGGCTGCCCGAACGCAGAACGGCCGTTCAGGACCAGGCCCGCCGAGCATGCTGGGGCCGCCCGACAAGCCGACCCGCAAGCGGGCTACGTCGACGACCAACCGTTCCACCGCCGCCGGACCCGTCGCGCCGGCCGGTCACCGGATCGTGGTATTCGGACACCGGCCACCCCAACTCGGCGGGTACGACGACGACAATCCCATCGCGGCTCAGGTCAGCCGCAAGCTCACCGAGATCCTCGCGGGGCTCCGCGCCGTCCACCCGGACGCCGTGGTCCTCTCTGGGCTCGGCCTCGGCGCGGAACAGCTGGGCGCCCAGGCGGCGGCGCGCGCGAAGATGCCGTACGTACCGGTGCTCGCGTTCCCGAATCCCGACGAGGTGTGGCCAGAGATCCGCCGGGCAAGCTTCCGGCACCTGGTCGAGACGGCGAAGGACGCGCTGACGTTCTCTGCCGACAAGCCGACCTCGACACAGAGCGCCGCTCGGGTCATCGCCCGCCGTAACGACTGGCTCGTCGACCAGGCCGACTGCGCCCTTGTCGTGTGGGACGGCAAGGACCGCGCGCTGGGTACGCGGGTCAGGGCGCTCGAGAAGCGCCTCCCCGACGATGTGTGGATCATTCCACCGGAGTCAGACTGACGCCCATGAGCCAGGACACTGGTGCGCGGGTACTGCCAGCGTCGTTCGAGCACCACCTCATCCACGTCACGCCGGTGACGGTCACGGGAGTACGACTGAGCTTCTTCACCGACACCGGTGGTGGGCAATGGATGCTGCGTACAGCCGCCGACGGGCTCGGCCTCCTCGCCCACGCACGGATGGAGGCCTTCGGCGACGACGAGGTCCTGACTGTTCCGGTGCCGCCGTTCCGTACGGACGCCTGGATCCCTCCACCCAATCCGGACCACGACAGCGTCCCAGTCCTCGAAGATGTCGGGGGCGACGGCAGTCACTTCCAACGGCGGCTGGCCCGGGACGGTCACAGCGGAATGCTCTGCCAGCAGTGGTTCAGCCGCCGGATCTGGGAGATCGACTACCCGGCCGAACGACTTGTCCTGCATGCGGTCGAGCCGTCACATCCCGCAGGCGTACGTTGCGTCCCACTCGGATTTCCGGCCCCGCCCCATGAAGCCGCCCAGATGCCCGCGTTTCCGCGGATCCAGGCGACCGTCGACGGCGCGACACTCGACCTGCTGTTCGACACCGGCGCGCACGCGCCACTCACCGCAGCAGCAGTCGACGCCATCGGCGGCGGCCTCGCGACCATCCGAGCCACGTCGTTCATCATCGGCTCGATCTTCGACCGCTGGCGGGCGGCACACCCCGACTGGCGGGTCGTCGAAGATGCCGAGGAGAGCTCCGGCGCCCCGATGATCGAGATCCCGGCGGTCGATCTGGCGGGCTTCGACACGGGACCGGTCTGGTTCACCCGGCGCCGCGACGCCAACTTCACCGAGTGGATGTCGCAGTGGATGGACCGGACGATTGTCGGCGCGCTGGGCGGCAACGCGTTCCGCACGTTCCGCATTGTCCTCGACTATCCCGCCGCGCAGGCGACGTTCTGTCAATCCGTACGACCGTGAAGACAGCCGTGAAGGCAAAACCCTCGATGGGTCAGGCGGTCATGGCGACCTTGAGGCGTCCGGGCGCCGGCGTGGAGGCGAGGTCGTACGCCTTCTGCGCCTCGGTGACCGGCAGCGCGTGCGACACGTACGCAGGTAGTGGTCGCGCGGCGAGAAGCTCCAGCGCCCGGCCGAGGTAGGGCACCCAGTGGTCGTGCGGCGTCGTACCGGCGGTCAGGGAAAGGTTCTTCCGGAACAACGTCCTGAACGGGACGACGTAGTCCTCGGTGTCGACGA
>JBOHED010000823.1:0-1958 GCA_050700915.1 Actinopolymorphaceae bacterium
TTGCCAGCTTCGACGAGAGTGAGGCGTACCCCGTTGTACTCATCGGTGATCGGCAGGTTGTTCTTGGCCCACCGGATGACCACGTTCTCCTTGTAGTCGGACTCGTCCTGCCCGCCCTGGCGGACGAACTGGACAGCTGTGTAGACCAGGAAGGCACCGAAGATGTAGAAGACCCACGAGAACGCACTGATCGCGGCGGCACCCACGGCGATGAAGAACCCTCGCATCACGAGGGCCAGGATGATTCCGATCAGCAGCGCTGTCTGTTGATAGGCACGAGGTACGCCGAACCGGGTGAGGATCACCAGGAAGACGAAGAGGTTGTCGACCGACAGGCTGTACTCGGTGATCCATCCGGCATAGAACTCGGCAGCGAACTGGCTGCCAGAAGTGAAGAGAACGCCGACGCCGAAGAGCCCGGCGAGGGCGACGTACAACGAAATCCATGCCGTGCACTCGCGCATCGACGGCTCATGAGGTCGCCGGCCGATCACGAACACGTCGATCGCCAGGATCACGCCAAGAACGCCGACTGTGGCAACCCACACCCATGGGTGAATGCTCACGCATCTACCTCCGAAGAAGAAAAAATGTCGCTCCCTCGGAGGTCTCTTCCGCCTGAGGCGCTGAGGCCGGAGGCACCGGGTGCCGGGCAGCTGCCCGGGAACCGTGATGACGATGCCGCCGCGAAGGAATACTCCCCTCCTGCTGCTCGCACATTCTGACCTACGCGTGGCCCTTGGTCCCCACCGGGTGCCCGAGCCCGCCGTAAAGTGGGCCCATGGTGGCCACGTTGCTCGAACTCGACCTCACTCTGCCGCTGCTGGAGACACCGCCTCAGGATCCGATCTCCGCCGCGCTGGCGAGGCGCCGGCCGATGCTGCGTGATCTCGTCGACGGACTCCGTCTCGCCGCCCGCGATCCCGACGTCGCCGGCCTCGTGGCACACGTGGGCGGTCATCCCGCTTCGCTCGCTCAGGTGCAGGAGCTGCGGTCCGCCGTCCGGCAGTTCGCGGCGACCGGCAAACCCACCGTGGCGTGGTCGGAGTCGTTCGGCGAGTTCGGACCGGGGACCGTGCCGTACTACCTCGCCACGGCGTTCGACGACATCTGGGTCCAGCCGTCCGGCGACGTCGGGCTGACCGGGCTGATCGCCGAAGCCGTCTTCGTCAAGGACGCCCTGGCGAAACTGGGCGTCCTGCCGCAGATGTCGCAGCGGTACGAGTACAAGAACGCCGCCGACACGTTCCTGTCCAGCGAGATGACCGACGCCCACCGCGAGGCCGCCGGGCGGCTGGCCGCGTCCGCCATGGAGCAGATCGTCGCCGGGATCGCCGAGGGGCGGGGGCTGGATGCCTCCCAGGTCCGCGCTCTCGTCGACCGCGCCCCCCTCTCGGCGTCGGAAGCGAAGGACGCCGGACTGGTCGACAATCTGGGCTACCGGGACGAGGTCTATGGACAGCTGCGGCTCCGACTGGGTGACGTACGGCTCAGGTTCGTCCACCGGTACCGCCGTGCCCGGCATCTCGAACCACGGCATGCGCTGAACCGCCTGTCCAAGGGACCCGTCGTGACCGTCGTGCACGGCACCGGTGACATCCACCTCGGGCGGTCGACTCGACGCGGCCTGGGCGGGACGTCCATTGGCTCGGACACGATTGGCGCCGCCCTCCGGGCCGCCGGCAGAGACCGCGATGTCCGTGCCGTGGTGCTGCGCCTGGACAGCCCCGGTGGTTCGTACGTCGCCTCCGATGCGATCCGGCGGGAGGTCTGCCGGGTGCGCGACGGCGGCAAGCCCGTGATCGTGTCGATGGGAACAGCGGCCGCTTCGGGTGGCTACTTCATCGCGATGGCGTCGGACACGATCGTCGCCCAACCCAGCACGTTGACCGGGTCCATCGGCGTTCTCGGCGGGAAGGCCGTCGTCCGGGATCTGCTCGACCGGCTCGGCATCGCCC
>JBOHED010000824.1:0-7313 GCA_050700915.1 Actinopolymorphaceae bacterium
AAAAGCTCCAACAGCTTGGTGTCGGGGTAGGGGAACCTCCGGCAGTAGCGGAGGATCAGTCGTTGGCGGCCAGGAACGCCTTTGCCATCTCGACGGCCTTCGTTCGTAGGGCGGCGGGTTCGACGACGACGACGTCATTGCCGAGGACCCGAATCACGTCGAGGGCATTGTCGGGATCTTCCACGACCAGGTCGACAGCGGACCAGCCGTCCCCGTCGGGCGCAGCGATGGTGCGGGACCGGGCCTGCACCCACTGGGCCCTGACGAGCGCGTCGCCGCGGAGGCGGAGCCTCAGCAGCGTACGGCCGAAGGTGTCGGCGTAGGCCACCACCGCGTCACGCCAGTGCCGCACCAGGTCGAAGTCGTCAGGACGTACGAAGCACTTCTCGGTGACGGTGAGGGAGTGCAGCCGGGACACCCGGAAGGTCCGGACGGCGGCAGTGTCACCGGCTTCGCGGAGCGCAAGGAGGTACCACTGGGTGCCCTTGCAGACCAGCCCGAGTGGCGCCAGCTCGACCTCCGAGGGCGTCGTGCCGTAACGCACCAGGATCAGCCGGTCGGCCCATACCGCCTGGTGCAGTTCGGGAAGCAGCGGCTCCTCCAACGCGACCTGGCCCCAGGGGACCAGGTCGACGTGGACCCGCTGCCGGGCGTGCTCGGCACGTTCCCGAGCGGTCTGCGGGATCGCCGCGAGTAGCTTGCGCTGGGTCGCCGTCGCCACGTCGGTGAGGCCGAGCGCGGCCGCGGCGGACGGTACGCCGGTCAGGAACAGCGACTGCGCCTCGTCGGCGGTGAGGCCGGTCAGCCGGGTGCGGTAGCCGTCGAGCAGCCGGTAGCCACCGTCGTTGCCGGGCTCGCCGACCAGCGGGATGCCGGTGACGGTCAGGGCTTCGACGTCGCGGTAGATCGTGCGTACGGACACCTCGAGGGTGTCCGCCAGTGCGTCCGCCGTCATCCGGCCCTTGGCCTGGAGCAGCAGGACGATGGAGATCAGTCGGCTCGCCCGCACGCGCCCAAGTGTGCAGCAGCCCGCGGACAGGCAGCGTCAGAAGTTCCAGGCCAGGAACTCGAACTGCTCGGGCACCATCCGCCGCCAGTAGCCGGAACTGTGCGCACCCGGCTGGAACCCGCCGGCGGGCCGGGTCGGCAGGCCGTCGACGAAGGCCTGCGTCGCGTCGACGAACGGATCGTCACGCCCGCAGTCGACGCGGACCCGGATGTCTTCGAACACCGACTGGCCGGCGAACACGTCGTTCGCCTGGAAGTCGGTCCTGCCGTCGAAGGCGCCCTCGGGCACCTCGGCGTAGTCCTGCCACAGCGCGGGACTCGACACCACGACCGTCGCGATCCGGTCGGGACGCTGCTCGGCGAGGAGGAGGGCGCCGTACCCGCCCATGGACCAGCCGATGAGGCCGATGCGTTCGGTACGCAGGCCGCGGGCGGCGAGCTGGGGGAGCAGTTCGGTGAGGATCATCGCCTGCGGATCGCGTCCGTCGCGACGGCGATGCCAGAAGCTGTCCGGTCCGCCGTCGACCGAGACCACGACGTACGGCGTCGGCCACGCGGCGACCGCCGCCGCGAGGTACCGGTCGAGGCCGAGCTCGTCGAACGCGAACCGGTGGTCACCGCCGCGGCCGTGCAGGGCGAGGACGACGGGGAGCCGGGCGTCGGTGCGTACTCCGGGGGGGTATGCGACAGACCATCGCACCCGGTCGCCCTTGCACGCAGCGGAGGTGTACTCCTTGTCGACCCGGGGACCTGGCGCGACGTTCGGCACGATGCCGTCCTCGCCGGTCAGACCCAGTGCGGTGTGGAGGTAGACCCGTCCGGGGAGCATCCGGGCCTCGACCAGACCGACGCCGGCAGAGCCAGCCGCGAGGAACCCGGCACCCGCGGTGAGGAACGAACGGCGACTCGAAAGCATGGGTCATCGTGCCATGCCCACCTTGCCGGAGATCAATGCCCGTGCGCGGATCAGCTGCGACCCGTCTGCTCCCGACGCGCGGCGGTGGGCCCCTTGACCTGAGCCGTCTCGGGGAGGAACGTCGTACGCATGAAGGGCGATCCAGTTTGCCCGAGATGTCACGGATCCTTGCGAGCCCCGTCGCCGTGGGACACCAACTGGAACTGCGGGGCGCACGGCGCGGTACCTCCCCTGCGTCCGTTCAGCCAACCGTCGGCGGAGTTCGTCCGCTGGCTGGCCGCAAGGTCACGGCTCCCGATCTGGCTGCCGTGGCCGCTGCCGCACGGTTGGGTCATCACCGGTGTCGGCCACGCCGGCAGCGAGGTCGAAGGTGTCCGCGCCACCGTCGTCGCCTGCACCGGGCCGAATCCGCTCGGCGGCCCCGGTGAGCTGCTCCTGATCGCCGAGGAGATGGGTATCGGACTCGGGGCAAGCTATGCCGGACTGGCGGGTGCCGACCCGGGTGAGGCGTTCGGGGACGGCGCGCCACAGGCGAAGGTCCAGGCCGGCGGGCGGCCGACGCCGCTGTGGTTCGTCCGCGGTCCCGAGGACCGCGCGGTCTACGCGGGGGAGGCGGAGGGCTTCTGGCTGTGGCTCGTCCTCCACCCCGCGACCGCGGGAGCGCTGCTGATCGAGCCCCTCGACCTCGCCGACATGGGGATGTTGGGGCATGAGGTCGACCTGCTTCCGTACGGCGCGCTGACTCCTCGCCTCGGTGGATCCTGAGCCCCGGGTGGACACCCCCTAAGGTGTCTCGGACGGCCCGTACACCTCTCGGGAGTCCTCTGTGCAAATCGACCTGCACACGCATTCGTGGTGCTCGGACGGTACCGATCCGCCGGCTGTCCTCGTCGCGCACGCGGCGGCGGCGGGTCTCGACATCGTGGCGTTGACCGACCACGACACGTTCGCTGGATGGGACGACGCCCGCGAGGAGGCTGAGCGCCGCCGGATCGGACTCGTGGTCGGTGCGGAGGTGTCGTGCCGACTGGCCGGCGTCAGCGTGCACATGCTGGCGTACCTTCCCGATCCGGGCGAACCTGACCTGAACACCGTGCTGGAACGGGTTCGGGAAGGGCGCACCGCTCGCGTCCCGCTGATCCTCGAACATCTCCGCGCCGTGGGGGTCGTGCTCGACGTCGACGACGTGGCCGCGCAGTCGCGGGAGGCAGCCTCGCTCGGGCGTCCGCATGTGGCCGACGCGCTGGTGGCGGCGGGGTACGTCACGAACCGGCGGGAGGCGTTCGACCGCTGGCTGAGTGAGGGGAAACCCGGGTACGTCACGAGGTACGCACCGGAACCGGCGGAGGTGGTCGCGCTGATCCTGGCGGCCGGCGGCGCCCCGGTGCTGGCCCATCCGCGCGGGCGGGCCAGTCGGAAAGTGCTCCGCGACGACGTGATCGCCACCCTCGCCGACGCGGGCCTGGCCGGCATCGAGGTGGACCACCACGACCACGACGAGGGTGTACGCACGGAGCTGCGCGGGCTCGCCACCGACCTGGACCTCGTGGTCACCGGGTCCAGCGACCATCACGGGACGGGCAAGGACGGGCACGCGCTGGGAAGCTGCACCACCGGCGAGGGCGAGCTCCGGCGGCTGCTCGACCGGGCACGGGTGAACGCCGAGCGTGCGGGTCGGGTGGTTCCGGAGCCCTACCTGCCCTGAGGCGACCCGATCGTGGACAGCCGCAAAGCACCGCCCTACCTACGCGCGCGATCACGGAGGAAGGGGGCGAAGGCGGGTTGGGGGTGGTCGTTGGCAGGATGGCGGGCATGGGGGTTCCGCAGCAGTTGGGCTTCGAGGCAATGCCGCGCCGCCTGTTCCGGGCGACACCGACCAGGTTGCTCGGTTGGCTGGACTGTCCGCGGCGCTACCGCTTCACCTACCTCGAGCGGCCGACCCCGCCGAAGGGTCCGCCCTGGGGACACAACAGCGTGGGCGCGAGCGTGCACACGACGTTGGCCGCCTGGTGGCGGTTGCCGGCGCACGGTCGCACGCCCGAGGCGGCCGGCCAGATCCTGCAACGGGTCTGGATCGACGAGGGCTTCCGGGGCACGGCACAGAGTGAGCGGTGGTGCGACCACGCCCGCCGGATGGTCGAGCACTACGTCGCCACCCTGGACCCGTGCGACGAACCCATCGGCGTCGAACGCACGGTCGCGGTGACCACGCCGTCGCTCGCGTTGTCCGGCCGGATCGACCGCGTGGACGCGCGCGCGGTACGCCTGGACGGATCGGTCGACGACGCCGATCAGGCCAGCGACGCCAGTCAGAACGGCGACGCCAATGAGAATGGCGCTCGTCCTGCTGACAGCGCCAGTCCTACCGATGAGGTCGAGCTCGTGGTCGTCGACTACAAGACGGGCCGCCGCAGCCTCACGACCGCCGACGCGCGGAGCTCCCTCGCGCTCGCGGTCTACGCGGCCGCGACCGCACGCACCCTCCACCGTCGCTGCCGCCGCGTCGAGTTGCATCACCTTCCGACCGGCTCGGTCGTCTGGTGGGAACACAGCGCCGAGTCCCTCGCCCGCCACATCGACCGGGCAGACGGGATCGGCGCCGAAGCTGCAGGGGCAGAAGCCGCTTACGCACAAGGGCTTTCACCGGACGAGACCGAGCGACTCTTCCCGCCGCAACCCGGCCCACAGTGCAAGTGGTGCGACTTCTCCGCACACTGCCCGGAAGGGCGTACTGGCTTCCCCACCAACCGGCCGTGGGACGGTCTGGATCCCGCCGTCGGCTGACGCGCCCTCCGCCGCCGCCTACGGTAGGCAGCATGGACCTGCTTCGGCTGCTGGCAGAGCCGCGCAAGCTGCTCGGTGGACTGACCATCGCGTTCACCGCACTCGCCACTGTCTGGATGTTCGGTCAGTACGACGGACGCCTCCCGGCAGCCACCGCGCTGCTCATCCCGATCGTCGTCCTGAGTGTGCTCGCGTGGCAGAAGGAGCGTGCCCTGCGCGGCTGGCTCTACCTCCTGGCCGCGTGGGCGTTCGGCTTCATCGCCTACGGCGCGCTGTATCCAGCTGGATGACCACGCCCTGGGGACTCGCGTCCTGCGGCGGGGCACCGACCAGGGCCAGGTCCCGGTCCAGGACAGGCTCGGGCGTCAGGTGTGCCGCGCTGATCCGATCGATCCGGAACCATCGCACCGCGTCGCGCTCCCGACACCACCCGACGAGATACCAGTGGTCGCCCGTATTGCTCAGTTCCATCGGCTCGACACGTCGTTGGGACGGTTGCCCCTTCGCGTCGACATACGCCAGCACCACGACGCGTTGCTGACGTAGCGCCTCGCCGATCACGCCACGAACGTCGGCAGCGGACTCCGGTACCGCGTGCGGCCACACCCGTCCGACAAGCACCTCGACCTGACGCCGTGAGTCGGCGTCCATCACGTCCACGAGTTTTTCGAACGCCGCCGCGCCGTCTTCGGCTAACGGGCCCGACGGGCAGGCGGCAAGCGCGGTGGCGACGGCGACCGCCTGCGCGGGTGTGAAGCTCACCGGCGGCAGCGTTGCCGCAGTGTCGAGGACGTAGCCACCCTCCGGCCCGTCCTGGGCGCGGATCGGTGTCCCGGCCTGCTGGAGGGCGGACACGTCCCGGTGGATCGTACGGACGCTCACGTCGAAATGCTCGGCGAGATGCTGTGAGCTGCGACCCGTCGACCCGGCACTGCGCAACTCCTCGGTCAGGGCGTGCAGTCGATCAGTGCGGTTCACGCGACCACAGTGGCACAAAGCGCCGACAAGGTCGGTGACATACGGCTGTCACCACGCCGGGACTGCCCACTACGCTGTGATGCCCAGCTGTCTGCGTGTCGGGTCGGTTGCGCCGGGCGAGTCGCGTAGGTCGGGTGCGCCGAAGCCAGGGTGGCTGGAGCAGCAGGGTCGTAGCCGGTCAAATGCCCCAATACGATGGGGCCGGCCCGCACCAAGACTTGTCTGACCTAGCCTGTTGGTAGCTCACAGCTGGTCGGCTCGTACGCAGCGTGAGGAGGATCGTCGATGAGGCATGCCGCCCGCCGGTCACGCCGGCTGGGTCTCCGCCGAATCATCTCGGCGGGCCTCTCGGTCCTCACTCTCACGGTCGCCCTGCTCGGCGCGACCGGCCTCATCCCGGTCGGTACGACGATCGTGCAGCCCGCCGCCGACACCCTGGAGAGCCGCCAACGCGATCTGGCCGACCGGGCGTCCGGGCCACTCCGGAATACGCCCGATCCGACGCCACGCAACGGCACGAGCCCCACCGCGAAGCCGTGGCAGGCCTCATCGGCACCCACCACGCCGCCCCCCGACGCCCTCCCGGTCGGCAGCGGCGCGGGCACCCGAGTCGTCTATGCCCTGAAAGCCAACCGGGTCTGGCTCGTCAAGGGACACGACACCATCGTGCGGACCTACCGCGTGTCAGGGACGAAATACGGGCAGCTCCAGCCTGGTGCATACGAAGTCATCCGCAAGCGGCGCAACACGACCAGCTACCACGGCACCGAGCGGATGGAATACATGGTGACGTTCACCTTCGGTGAGAACGCCGCGATCGGGTTCCATGACATCCCGGTCAGTATCGAGACCGGCAAGCCGGTGCAGACCCGGGCCCAACTCGGGCAGTCGCTGTCCGATGGCTGCGTACGCCAGGCACGTCCAGACGCCAGGGCACTCTGGAACTTCGCACCGACCGGTACCCCGGTCGTCGTTCTTGCGTGACCAGTCTGATCGACCGGATCAGTCGGATCGGCCCGAACACCCGGAACATCCGAAATCAGCCGGGCGCGCCCTCGTCGCGTCCGCTACCTTCCGAACCTCCCGCATCGGCACCGTCGGCCCGACGACGCAGCCGGAACCTCCGACGGCGTGCCGTACGCGACGTGCCTCCGCCCTCGCCGGGCGACGACGCGGAGCCCTCGTCCGGCTGACGCGCCGCGGTGACGGTGTCGGTCGCGGTTCCCGCCGCCGCGTCCGCGCCCACCTTGGGTGCCACCTCGGCACCGGCTTCCGCCGGAACACCCGAGCCGCCGGCCGGCGGCTCGGAGCTGTCAGCGGATTCGGCGGAGGGCGCCTCACCCTTGTCGGCGACCACAACGCCCGCACGAAGTCGGCGGCGCCGGCGACTCCGGCTCGACCGACCCTCGCGGCCGCCACCCTGCTCCCGCTTGTCGCGTTCGTCCCTACCGGTCGTACGTTCGGGTGCATCGCCTCGGCGGCTCCGCGAGCGGCGCCGGGACGGCTGTCCGCTCTTGTCGCGTTCGCCCGACTCCTGACCGCGGCGGCCCCGGTCACGGCCCCGCTCACTGGTGCGGTCGGTGCCGCCCTCGCGTGGTTCGCCGATCCGTCCGGTCGTGTCCTTGGG
>JBOHED010000825.1:0-5461 GCA_050700915.1 Actinopolymorphaceae bacterium
CGCCTGCCCGCCGGTCGCCTGCGCGCCGGGGGCCTGCTCGCCGGGGGCCTGCTCGCCAGCCACAAGTTCGCGCGCCACTCGTCGCCGCCGCGACTCCGGGCTCTCGTGCAGGAACGCCGCGATCTCCGGATCGCGCCGGTCGATCTCGTCGAGCGCCGCGGCCACGCTGGTCGTCATGCTCCACCTGCCTTTCCCGGGCCTGGAACGCCCGCCATCCATGATCATGGGTCACCAATGGCGATTATCTGGCTCGGAAAACGACCATCCGTGACGCATGATCGTGGTCGCGCCCCCTGACACGGCTCCGCCACGCTGGGAGCCAACTTCGCTAGGGTCGTACGAACGAGCCGCTCCGCGCACCCGGCGTCGCGCCGCTACCTCTGCCACGAGGAGCCGAGATGAGCTTCCAGTCGTACGACGAGGCGTTCGCCCAGCACCGCTGGAACGTCCCCGAGCGCTACAACATCGCCGAGGATGTCTGCTTCAAACATCCGCCCGACAAGCTCGCCATAGTCCACGAGGACTTCACCGGCGGCGTGCGTACCGTCAAGTGGGGCGAGCTGCAGGAGAAGGCCAACCGCTTCGCGAACGTCCTGCGCGCCCACGGCGTCGAGCGCGGCGACCGGGTGGTGATGCTGCTGCCTCCGACGCCCGAGACGGCAGCCGCGTTCTTCGGTGCGTACCAGAGCGGGGCGATCCTGCTGTCGATGTCCGTCCTCTACGGCGATGACGGTATCCGCCACCGGCTCACCGATTCGCAGGCGAAGATCCTCGTCACCAACGACGCCAACAAGAACCGGATCGACCCCAGCCTGGTCGACCATGTGCTCGTCCTCGACGACGATCTCCTCGCGTCCGGCGCGGCCGAGTTCGAAGGCGTCGACACCGCGGCGGACGATCCCGCCCAGCTCTACTACTCCTCCGGCACCACCGGCCTCGCCAAAGGCATCGTGCACGCGCACCGCTACCTGCTCGCGCACGAGGAGTTCGTCTACTGCCACGACGTGCAGGAGGGCGAGGCGTTTCACGGCATGGGCGAATGGGCGTGGGCCGCGGGCATCGCGCCGCTGCTCGGGCCGTGGCGTCTCGGCGCGGTGCAGTACGTCTACCAGCGCGAGGGTGGCTTCGACCCGCACAAACAGCTGGCGTTCCTCAGCCGGCACCAGGTCTCGAACGTCTTCACGACCCCGACGGCTGTACGCTCGATGATGGCGGTCACCGACGCCGCGACGCGTTACCCGCAGGCGTTCCGGGTCGTGTGTTCGGCCGGCGAGCCACTGAACCCGGAGGCGATCCGGTGGTTCCGCGAACAGTACGACGTGACGGTCCTCGACTACTACGGCCTCACCGAGTCCTATCCCCTGTGCGGCAACTTCGGCTTCATGGACGTACGCGAAGGATCGATGGGTCGGCCGATGCCCGGCTGGGACGTGCAGATCCTCGACGAGGACGAGAAACCTGTCGCGGCGGGGGTGCGGGGCGAGATCTGCCTGCGGGCGCGGTCCAATCCGCACTATCCGCTGGGCTACTGGAACCGACCCGAGGACACCGAGGAGGCGTTCGGTGGTGAGTGGTTCCACACGAAGGACGCGGCGACGGCGGACGAGGACGGCTACATCTGGTACGCAGGACGTGCCGACGACGTGATCATCTCCGCCGGCTACCGGATCGGCCCGTTCGAGGTGGAGTCGGCGTGTCTCGAACACCCCGCCGTTGCCGAAGCCGCGGTGGTCGCCTCACCGGACGAGCGGCGTGGCACCGTGGTGAAGGCGTTCATCGTCCTGGCCGCGGGTCACGAGGGTTCGGAGGAACTGGTCGGCGCGATCCAGCTCCACGTCCGCGAACGGCTGTCGGCGTACGCCTATCCACGGAAGGTGGAGTTCGTCGACTCGCTGCCGAAGACGCTGACCGGAAAGATCCGCCGGATCGAGCTGCGACAACACGAGCTTGACACGTCGGCGACATAGCGGCGTCGCGTCAGGTGCCGCAGGCGACGGCCGGTGGCCCCGCTCCCCCATGTCCGATCACATGAGTCCCGGTCAATGATCTGCAGCCTTTCAGCGATGCCTTTGACCTCGATCTGCGAGCAAAAGGTGGCGACATCGATCACCAGCGCGAACGCCTCGTCCTCGGTCAGGCCAGGCGTCTTGTCGTGAAGCGCCAGCATGACTCTGACGGCGGTCCACCCAGTGCGTTTGTTCCCGTCGACGAATGGATGGTTACACACGACTGAGTGGAGGAGCCGCGGCCTTTCTTCAACAGTTGGGTAGATCTCCGTCCCGAAGGCGATCGTCACTGGACGCATAGCGGCGGATGCGACGAGACCTCTGTCGCGCACGGCCGGCGCACCATCCAGGACGGCTGAGTTGATGGCAATCAGATCGTCGGCGGTGAGCCAGTCGATCACGCGTCGGCCAGGCGGTCGAGGATGCCGGCGTCCTCGACCATGACCTGCGCCGTGATGGTGCGGACCCGGTCTCGGTGGGTACACAGCTCAGCCCAGTCCCGTACGGCCTGAACTATGGCCGCATTGACCGAGATGTGCGCGGCTTCGCAGCAGCGGTCAGGACCCGGTCGATCTCGTCGGGGATGCGTACGCTCCGCGTGGTCATACCAATACGGTATCGGGGTCCACGCTCCGGCCGGCCACCTACGCTTGAGCGCCCACCGGGACACGCCCCGTCACGGATTGACTTGGAGCGCACTCCAGGTCCTAGCGTGCCGGGCATGGACTACAAACATCTCGGAGCGACCGGTCTCGAAGTCAGTGAGCTGTGCCTTGGCGCGATGATGTTCGGCAACGAGACCGAGGAGCAGGCGAGCACGCAGATTCTCGACAGGTTCACCGAAGCGGGCGGCAACTTCATCGACACCGCCGATGTCTACGGCGAAGGCAGGTCGGAAGAGGTCCTGGGCCGGTGGCTCAAGGCGAAGCGCCGCGAAGACCACATCGTCGCGACGAAGGTGTGGGGCGCGACGGGGCCGGGACGCAACGACCGCGGCCTGTCCCGCAAGCACATTCTCGACGGAGTCGACGCAAGCCTGCGCCGCCTCGGTACCGACTACATCGACCTCTACCAGCTCCACGCCTGGGACGCCGGCACGCCACTCACGGAGACCCTGTCGACGCTGGACATGCTCGTACGCAGTGGAAAGGTCCGTTACGTCGGCGCCAGCAACCTCAGCGGATGGCAACTGCAGAAGGCGATCGACCTGTGCCACCAGCACAGCTGGGAACCGCTCGTCAGCCTGCAGCCCCTCTACACGCTGCTCGACCGCGAGGCCGAGTGGGAACTGGTCCCCGTGTGCCAGAACGAAGGCATGGGCATGATCACCTGGTCCCCACTACGGTCCGGCTGGCTGTCCGGCGCCTACAAGAGGGGCATGACCGCACCACCGGCGAACAGCAAGGTCAGTCGGCCCGGTTCGCACACCTGGGAGAGGTACGCCAACGAGCACACCTGGCACGTGCTCGACGAACTGGCCGCGGTCGCGGACGAGGCGGGGCACACGGCACCACAGGTCGCGGTCCGCTGGCTGATGCAGCGTCCAGGCGTCACGGCGCCCATCATCGGCCCGCGTACCCCCGCGTATCTCGAGGACCTCCTCGGCGCCGTCGGATGGTCCCTCACACCTGGGCAGATGGACCGCCTCGACGCCGCCAGCGAACCGCAGCGGCTCCCCTATCCGTACGTCCTCCACCGGCAGTGGGCGTTCCGCTGAGCCAACCCCCTGGCGGGGTTCACGACTGCCGGGCGTCACGACGACTGGTACGCCTTCGCCTGCAGGTGATAGAGCTCGGCGTACAACCCGTTGCGTACGACGAGATCGTCGTGGCAGCCCTGCTCCACGACCCTCCCCTTGTCGAGCACGATGATCCGGTCGGCCATGCGTACGGTGGAGAACCGGTGCGAGATCAGCAGCGTGACCCGCCCGGACCGTGCTTCCCGGGCGCCGGCCGCCACCTGCTCGAACAGCGCGTGCTCGGTCTGCGGGTCGAGCGCCGCCGTCGGCTCGTCGAGCACCATCAGCAGTGGGTCCGTACGCAGCATCGCCCGCGCCAGCGCAAGCTTCTGCCACTCGCCTCCGGACAGGTCCACCCCGCCCTGCCACGACAGGCCCAGCTGGGTCTCCACCCCGTCCGGCAGGCGTTCGGCGAAGCCGGCGTTGGCCTTCGTCAACGCACCGCGCACGGCGGCCACGTCGTCCATCCGGGGCAGGTCGCCGACCCCTACGGACTCCCGGGTCGCCAGCTCGAACCGCACGTAGTCCTGGAACCCAGCGGTGAGCCGCTGCCGGTACGCGGGAAGGTCGATGTCCGCCAGATCGGTACCGTCGAGGAGGATCCGGCCCTCGGTCGGTGCGTACATGCCGCACAGCAGTTTCACCAGCGTGGTCTTCCCGGCACCGTTCTCCCCGACCACGGCGACGACCGAGCCGGCCGGCAGCTGCAGCGAGACCTCCGACAGCACGGGACGATCCTCTCCGGGATACCGGAAGCTCACCCGGTCGAGGTCGATCCCCTGCCGCAGCTGCGCGGGCGGTGCGACCAGCTCGTCGGCCGGCAGCGCGGGCAGCGCCTGGTCCTCGAGCCAGCGGTAGTGCTCGGCGGCCGTACGCGTCCGAAGCAACGAGCCCGACAGTTCCGACAGGCGGCCGGCGGCCAGCACCACCGCCGCGGCCACCCCCAGCGTCATCGCCACGTCACCGCTGCTGGTCCGCCCGGCCGCCGCCTCGCGCAGGACCAGGAGGATCGCTCCGACATAGACCACCGCGAAGAGCAACCACCCACCCGCGTTGACCGCCACCGCCAGGAACTGCCCCGCCTCCATCCGGCGGTGGACCTGCCCGCTGACCTGGCGGTGCCGGTCGAGCAGCGCACGGTGCAGGCCGTAGACCCGCACCTCCGTCGCCGGTGCCGACGTCGTCGCGAGCGTCAGCAGGTGTTCGGCCGTACGACGTCCCTCCGCGGTCCGCAGCTCGGCCGCCCGGCGCAGAGCTTCGGCCCGCTGGGTCAGCCACGCGGCCGGCACCGCGATGAAGGGCACGAGCAGCAGGACGGGCTGCAGCCTGCCCAGCAGAATCGCCGTCACCGCCAACTCCGCCAGGAGAAAGGGCCCGATGACGGCGAGGGTCATGCCCGTCGCCAGGACCTCCGTGCTGCGTTCGAGCAGCCGCAGCCGGTCCCAGAACGCGGGGACCTCCACGTGCTCCACCCGAGGTGCGCCGCCGGCCAGGGTGAGCATCCGACGCTGCATCACCATGATCGACCGCTCCCGCAGCCGGATCGTCGTCCACCGGTAGCAGACGGGGGCAAGGGCGGTCAGTGCCAGCCCTACCGCACAAAGGACCGCGCCGCCGATCACCTGGTCCGCCCGGCCGTCCGTGATGCCGTCGACGAGCGGGCGCAGGCCGACGGCGAGCAGCAGCGGCGACACCGCGCCGATGACGCTCACGCCGA
>JBOHED010000826.1:0-6382 GCA_050700915.1 Actinopolymorphaceae bacterium
CGGACGAGGACCGCGCCTGGGCCGAATTCACCTACGCCGACGAGACGTACGAAGAAGTCGCGCACAAACTGACGGTCCTGGGTGAGGCGGGCCGGTACGCCCAGATGACGGCGTACGTCGACGGGCTCCTGGTGACGCCGATCCGGATGAACGCCGGCAAGATCCTCAGCCTGCGGTGCAACGGCACGGTCGAACGGCCCTCGACGATCGACTTCCACCAGCTGCTGCGAGGCGAGCCGCGGCTGTTCGACGAATGGACCGCCGGCCTGCGCCTCCACCAGGACCGGGCCACCGTGCTCGAGGTCACCGAGCTCATCCTCGAACTTCTCGACGTCCTCGAACCGTTGAGCCTGGTCCAGCCCGGCTGACGACCTGGCGGGCCACCACCAGGCCGGCTACCCCGACCACGCACCCGGCCATGAGCGGGATGATCAGCGCCGAACGCAGCGAGTCGGAGAATGCCCCGGCGATGGCGGCCAGGATCGCCCGCGACGTCTCGTCGTCGATGCCCGCGAGGGCTCTCTCCCGGATCGGCCGGATGAGCAGCATCTCCACCACGCTGCCCGCGGCGACCACGAACCCGATGCCCGCGAGGGTGCGCCAGCGGTCTCGCGCGGTCAGCAGGGCCAGCGCCAGCAGACCGGCGGCGAGAAGCGGGACGACGTACGCAAGTGCCGGTGTCATCCGCGCGACCGTGCGTACCTGCCCGAGCGGGGGAACATCCACCAGCACGATCCGCGTCATCGCGTCCGGGAGATCGGCGGAAGAGGCGAGTCCGGACAGGCCGAGCCGGTCCGCCAGTGGGTCGATCAGGTCGCCGCCGTCAACGGTCACCTCGCCGCCGTCTCCGGTCAGCAGCCGGTCGCGGATCTCCAGGCTGGCCGACGTCCACAGCGCGGCCACTTCTGGCGTACGAATCATCGCGGGAATCTCCCGGCGGACCTCGTCGACGATCACCGGTGGGAGTCCTGTCCCTTCGGCCGCCAGCGTCGCGGAAAGGCGATCGGCAATCGCGCGTTGGACGGCGGCATCCGTTGCCAGCGGACGCATGGTGTCGGAATAGGCAGTGCCATGCAGCTGGGCGTCGAGCCACCGGATCGGCACCACGGCCACTATCGTCAGGCACGCGAGCGCGGCAAGTACGACAGAAGCCACCTGCCGCCCTTGCATGGGGGCAGTCTGTCAGCCCGGCCCGCGCGGAGCCCCGGAAACGCGATACCGGTCGCGGCCCCTGCGAGTCTAGGCTGCGGGCCGTGACCGATGACGATCTCGGGCTGAGGGTGCTGCGGACAGAGCGCCTTCTGCTGCGACGGTTCACCATGGACGACGTTGACGCTCTGGTCGAACTCGACGGTGATCCCGAGGTCATGCGTTTCCTCACCGGCGGAAAGCCGACGCCTCGGGACGAGATACGCACAGAGGTCCTGCCGTACCTTCTGCGCGAGTACGCCCTGCATCCTGGCTTCGGTCGCTGGGCCGCACACGAAGAGGCGACAGGGGAGTTCGTGGGGTGGTTCGGCCTGCGTTCGGCCGAACGCATCGGGCCCGGCTGCGCCACTCTCGGATACCGGCTCCGTCGCGCCGCTTGGGGTCGCGGACTGGCGACCGAAGGGTCGCGCGCCCTTCTCCGTAAGGCGTTCACCGAACTCGGCGTGCGGCGGGTCTCCGCCGACACGATGGCGGTCAACCAGCGTTCGCGACGCGTCATGGAACGCGCGGGTCTCGTCTTCGTCCGTGGCTATCACGAGTACTTTCCCGATCCGGCTCCCGGAACCGAGTATGGGGAGGTTGAGTATGCGGTCACCAGAGACGAGTGGATCGTCCACCTGGCAAAGATTCGGGGCGGCTGATCCGCGGTAGACCGACTCAGGGAGAGGAAGTGATCGCAATGGGATGTGCCGAACTACTCGTCGATGCGTTCGGACGAATTCGCGGGGAGGTCCGGGAGGTCGTCGACGGACTGTCGCCCGACGACCTCGCGTACCGCCTCGACGACCGGGCCAACTCCATCGCCTGGTTGGTGTGGCATCTGACCCGCGTCCAGGACGACCATGTGGCCGACGCCGCGGGGACCGAGCAGGTGTGGACCGCGCAGGGCTTCGTGGACCGGTTCGGCCTACCGTTCGACCCGTCGGAGACCGGCTATGGGCAGGGCACCCGCGAGGTCGCTGCCGTTCGTGTGCCGTCCGCGGCTCTGCTCACGAGCTACCACGACGCCGTGCACGACGCCACGGTGGCGTTCGTGGAGCGGGTCACCGACGGCGATCTCGGCCGCATCGTCGACGACGCCTGGGATCCGCCGGTGTCGCTCGGCGTACGACTGGTCAGCGTCGTCAGCGACGACCTGCAGCATGTGGGACAGGCCGCCTTCGCCCGCGGCTTCATCGAACGTCGACGCGCCATCGTCAGTGGAGTCCAAGCCGACGGCTGACCCGGTATCGCCCCGGCAACCGATGACCCGCCCTGAGGTGATCATGGGGCAAACTCCGCCCGGCCGGTCGGTGGCAACCAGAGACCGGATCAGGCACGGGTGCGAATCCCGCCGTAGGCTCCCTTTACCATGCCGATAGCCGACGTGGGAGGGACCTGGTGGAGACCGTACTCGTCGTCAACGCCGATCTCGGGCCACTCCACCGGGTCAGCCTGCGACACGCCGTAGGCATGCTGGTACGCCAGGTTGCCGAAATCCACGAGGCGGTTCATGATCGGCTGTTCGGCACGTGGCCGAGGCCGACGGTCGTACGGCTGGTCCGTTATGTCGCCACCCACTGGCGCTACACCACCGGGCCTTCATGGTCTCGACGCGGCGTCCTCGCCCGGGACCGGCGGACCTGCGGCTATTGCGGCGGCGTTGCCGACACCGTGGACCACGTCGTTCCCCGATGCCGGGGTGGCCGCAACACCTGGACCAACACGGTCGCCGCCTGCGGTAGCTGCAACAGCGCCAAGGGAAACCGCACCGCCGCCCAGGCGGGGATGACTCTGCGGCGGAAGCCGATCGCCCCTTCGTGGGCCGCACTGGTACGACGCTGACCGGATGCGGTCGGAGCCGTGAGTCAGGCGGGATGTGGGAGACACGGCCTAGCGATCGCGGGTACGCCGACCGGCTCCGGGAAGGCTCGCGGGGTCCACGAGGGGGCCAAGATGGCCGAGCTTGTCCGGGTTGAGGACATTACGGAGGGCATGCACCTGGCCGTCGGCGATCTGGAGTTCGAACACGCTGGCGAGGCGCCCTTCCCCGTCGACGAGCCGGCCGCCCGGCTGGCCGTTGACCACGGTGGGTTCGATGCGCCCGTTGAACGCGGCAACCTGCCGCACGATGCCGAGCAGGAAGCGCGCGACCTGGACCCGGCCCTGGACCGGCTTGGGGATGGCAGGTGCCTTGCCGCCTCCGTCGCCGTGGAACACGACGTCCTCGGCGAGGATCTGTTCCAGTTCGTCGATGTCACCTGACTCGCAGGCGGCGAAGAAGGCGCGGGCGAGGTCGTCCCGGCGTTCGCGGGAGGCTTCGAACCGCGGCTCGCCCGCCGCGATCCGGCGGTGCGCGCGGGTGAAGATCTGGCGACAGTTCACCGCCGACTTCTCCACGATGTCGCCGATCTCGGCGTAGTCGTAGCCGAAGACCTCGCGCAGCAGGAAAACCGCACGTTCGACCGGGGACAACGTCTCCAGGACGACGAGGAACGCAAGGGAGAGACTGTCGGCGCGTTCGGCGTGGACGGCCGGGTCGGCTTCGGGGCCGGTGGTGAGCAGTGGTTCGGGCAACCAGGACCCGACGTAGCGCTCCCTGCGTA
This sequence comes from Actinopolymorphaceae bacterium, assembly GCA_050700915.1. Lineage (GTDB taxonomy): Bacteria > Actinomycetota > Actinomycetes > Propionibacteriales > Actinopolymorphaceae > Thermasporomyces. The sequence goes on from JBOHED010000826.1 coordinate 3,795, forward strand.
CTCTCGCCGAACGCAGCTGGTCGATCGCCAACCTGGTCGTGACCGTGGCGGCATAGGAGGATACCGACCGCACATCCACGGCGGGCGCGCGATGCAGGCGCAGGAACGCTTCCTGTACGACGTCTTCGGCGTCGGCGACACTGCCGAGCATCCGGTAGGCGATCGAGAACATCAGCGGCCGCAGCTCGTCATGATGCTCGGTCGCGAGATCGCTGGTCATCTCTCGATCCAATCACGCCTGTCACAGCTGGCGTCGGCGACTCGGGCTCGTTGGATGAGGGGCGCCTTCGTACGGACCTATTGGTGGAGGGGCCCCTCTCGCAAGGGCGGATTGGATGAGGGGACCCCTGCGCAAGGACTGGACCTGTGAAGGGACCTGCATCCTCAGAGTGACGTACGAGCCGAGCGACCTGTCTAACGATCGGGGCGTCCTGGAGGCTGGCGCGGTGGGTGTTCCGCGTGAGCCGGCGGTTCTGCGTAGCGTGGGCGTTCCGCGTGAGCCGGTGGGCGTTCCGCGTAGCGAGGTGGAGGTTCCCTGCGAGGCTGCCGGGCCGCTGCGTAGCGCGGCTGTGGGGCTTCTGCGTAGCGCGGGGGTTCTGCGTACGGACCCGGGCGCGCCGCTTGGCCGGGCCGCCCATCATCGGGCCGTCCACCATCGGGCCGCCCATCATCCGGCCACCCGTCATCGGGGCGGTTGCCCGGGATCGTCGCCAGGTCCGGCTCGCCGTCGAGGTCGTCGCCGCGACGACCGCGGCGGCGGGTGAGGATGCCGAGGATGATCGCGCCGACGGCGACGGCGAGGGCGGCAAGGAGCATGCCGAGCAGGTCGGACCGCAAGGACCGCGAGAATCCCTGCGCCACGGCGTCGAGCAGCGCACGCGACGTGGCGTCGTCGACCGTCGCGAGGTAGCGGTCCCGGCCGAGTTGGAGAGCGAGGATCTCTACCACGGTGAGGGCGGAGACGCCGATCCCGGCGAGGGCCAGGGTACGCAGGCGCCGCGCGGAGATCAGCAACGCGAGCACCAGAAGGACTCCGGCGGCGAACGGAAGGGCCTGCGCTAGGGTCGCGGTCAACTCCGAGCCGTCACGCGCCCGCGCGACGGAGGGCGAGTCGACGAGAACGACGCTCGAGGCGTGCTCGGGGAGTTCGGCCGGCACCTCGACGCCTTCGGCGCGCAGGCGATCGGACAGCGTCTCGATCAGCTCGTCGATGTCGACGGTCACCTTGCCGTCGGTGCCGGCCAGCAGGGCGTCGCGGGCCGCCATGTTGGCCGCCACCCATGCCTCGGTTGCCTCCGGCGTGTCCAGCACGACGGGCACCTTGCTCTCGACCGTGTTCGCCACCTCGGGCGGGACGTCCTGCCCGGACGACTCGATCGCGTCGGTGAGCCGGTCGGTGATGGCGCGTTGCACCGCCGGGTCCCGCGGCAGGGGACGTACCGTCTCGGCGTAGTCGTCGGTATGAAGCTGCGCGTCGAGCCACCGGACTGGCACCACGGCCACAGCCAGCGCACATGCGAGCAGCACGAGCAGACTGGATACTGCACCCCGTACGATCATCGGCCGCAGTCTGCCAGGACTAGGCTGATTTGTCAGGTTTACACCTGGCCCGCCGAGGAGGGTTAACGTGAACCGGATCGCCTACTCCGACCTCCATCCGCGCTACCACCTGCGTCCGGCAGCGAACTGGATCAACGATCCGAACGGCCCGATCTTCCTTGGTGGGGCCACGACGGCGAGGGCTGCAGACGGGCGTCCGAGTCAGCCGACCTGCCACGTGTTCTTCCAGCGCAATCCCGCGTCGACGGACTGGGGTCCACCGAACTGGGGACACGCGGTCAGCTCGGATCTCGTGCGCTGGAAGGTCCTTGCGGACGCCCTGGTCCCGACGTCCGACCATCTCGACCGGGGTGGCTGCTGGTCCGGTTGCGCGGTCGAGCACGACGGCCGCGTCCATGCGTTCTACACCGGCATCGACGGCGACGACTCCCGGCAGGTCGTGTGCGCCGCGGTGAGCGACGGGGACCTGACACGCTGGCAGAAGGTGGCCGAGCCGATGATCGCCGCACCGCCGCCGGACCTGGCCACGATGGGATTTCGCGATCCGTACGTCTTCGCCGACGGCGATCGGTGGCTGTGCGTCATGGGTGCGGGGATCGCCGGCGATCGGGGAATGACCCTGCTGTACGAGTCGACGGACCTGCGCGAGTGGGCGTACGTCGGTCCGCTGTACGAACGGGACTGTCGTACGCAGGAACCGGTCTGGACCGGCGAGATGTGGGAATGCCCGTTCCTGGTCCGGCTGGAGGATCGGTACCTGCTCGGGATCTCCGTGGGGGACCAGCACGGAACGCACCACACTGCCTACTTCGTGGGGGATTTCGACGGCACCCGCTTCTCGCCAGGACAGGCCCAGCTCGGGCGCCTCGACCACGGCAATGCCTTCTACGCGGCCACCGGCACGTGGGCGCCCGACGGGAGGTACGTCGTCTGGGGCTGGTCGTGGGACCTGCTGACGGATCGGGCGCGGCGTGAGTCCGGCCTGGCGGGCTGCCTGAGTGTGCCGCGCGAGCTCACGCTGGTGGACG
>JBOHED010000827.1:0-9465 GCA_050700915.1 Actinopolymorphaceae bacterium
AGCTCATCGACGAGGTCGAGGAGCTGGCCATCGCGCGAGCCAGGGCGCTCTTCGGAGTCGAGCACGCCAACGTGCAGCCGTACTCCGGCTCGCCCGCCAACCTCGCGATCTACCTCGCGTTCATGCAGCCCGGCGACACCGTGATGGGAATGTCCCTGCCGATGGGCGGCCATCTGACCCACGGCTGGAGTGTCTCCGCGACCGGTAAGTGGTTCCGGCCCGTGCGATACACCGTGGGTCGTGAAACCGGTCGAGTCGATCTCGACGAAGTGCGTGAACTCGCCCGCGCTGAGCGCCCGAAGTTGATCTTCTGCGGCGGAACAGCCATTCCGCGACTCATCGACTTCGAGGGGTTCGCCGAGATCGCCCGCGAGGTCGACGCCCTTCTCGTGGCGGACATCGCACACATCGCTGGTCTCATCGCGGGCGGCGCCCACCCGACGCCAGTCGGACACGCGCCGGTGATCTCCACGACGACCCACAAGACCCTGCGCGGTCCCCGCGGGGCGATGCTGATGAGCGATCAGGAGCATGCAAAGCCACTCGATCGAGCGGTCTTTCCTGGGCTCCAGGGCGGGCCACACAACCACACCACGGCAGCGATCGCCGTCGCGCTCAAGGAAGCGGCCACGCAGGAGTTCTCCGCGTACGCAGAGCAGATCGTCGAAAACGCCAAAGCCCTCGCCATCGCCCTTTCCGAGCGCGGGTTCGATCTCGTCTCGGGCGGCACCGACAACCACCTCATCCTCATCGACCTCACGAACAAGGACATCGGCGGCAAGCCCGCTGCCAAGGCACTCGACCGGGCGGGTATCGAGCTCAACTACAACACCGTTCCGTACGACACCAGGAAGCCGTTCGACCCGTCGGGGATCCGGATCGGCACCCCGGCGGTCACGACCCGCGGCATGGCACCCGAGCACATGCCCCGGATCGCGGCCTGGATGGACGAGGCCGTGGAGGCGGGCAAGAAGGACGACGGCGAGGCCCTGGACCGGATCGCCGCGGACGTCCGCGACTTCACCAAGGCGTTCCCCATCCCCGGCTGGCCGACTCCCTAACCGGCAACACCAACAGCGATGGACCCCGCTGACCAGTCGTGGTCAGCGGGGTCCATGTGGGATGACTCGGTATCAGGCGATAAGAACCTCGGGCTCGATCGTCACCGGAAAGGGAACCGTCGCTTGCCACGCCTGGCCGGGCACCACCTTGGTCACCAGGCCGTACCCTCCCGAACGGACGAGCCCGTCCACCGTGACTGTTCCGTCTTGCGCCACGCGCCAGTACGCCGGTATGCCTGCCCGCGCATACTTGATCGCCTTGCTGCCTGCGTCCATGTCCTGCGTGGAGTCGGATGCCACCTCAATCACGAGTCCAATCGCTGCCGCCTCCTGCCACACCGCGTCCAAGTCGATGCCAGGGCGAAGCGCAACGCCGTCGGATCGCATTGCCTCCCGGCACCCGAATTCCCACCTCGTGAAGGATCCTCCAGCCGGGCGGTGCAGCCTCGCGAAGGACCGCCAGAAGGTTGGCAACAACACTTTGGTGACGGCTGGTCGACGGCGGATTCACGATGAGACTCCCGTCGATGATCTCGTACCGGTGCCCATCGTCGGGAAGAGCGGCGAGATCGTCCTCGGTCCAGAAATCTGGCCACGAGTCGACAGCGAATGCCGGCTGGGTCACGGGACTGCCCTCTCCATACACGCGAGTCTAAGGCTAGAGATCGCCACCGACACCCGGTCAGCGACGAGCCCTTGGGCGGCCTACCAAGGCTTGTCCTGATCCCAGCCTTCCTTCAAAGGACATGGATGTGGCCAACGTTGCCGTCCTCTTCGAAGCCGGCGACAGACGTCACAATGCGGACGAACCCGTCTGGCACCTTCGAGGTTGCAGGCTCGGCGGAACTGCTCCTGGGCTTGATCAAGACCCGTCGACGACGGGCCGATAGCGATCGTGGATTCGTCGGGAACCCGTGCCGCCAGCTGCCCCGCCAACCCGTCGATAATCGCCCGGCGAGCAGCACCGAAGGCACCCGACTCCATCCTGATCCGGTTGCCGTAGAGCTCGACCCGCATGCGCCCGGCGTCAGTCAGCCGCGTCTGGCGGGTCGGCGTGGACGTGGCGGGCGAGGAAGTCGAGCTGCAACTCCATCTGGTGTATCCGTTCGTCGACGACGGCACTGGAGTGGCCGGCGTCGAAGCGGTACTCCTCGTACGCAATGCCCAGCTCGGCCAGCCGGGCCAGGTAGGTGTCGACCTGGCGGATCGGGCAACGCGGATCGTTGCTGCTGGCGAGGACGAGGACCGGGGCCTTCACCTGGTCGGCGTAGGTGATCGGGTTCGACCGTGCCCACTTGTCCGGGATCTCCTCGGGTGCGCCGCCGAACAGCGACCGGTCGTGTTCGCGCACCGGCTCCATCTCGTCCTCGTAGAGCGCTATGAGGTCCCCGATGGGGACGTCGGCGATACCGGCGGCCCAGCGGTCGGCCTGCGTGCCGAGCGCGAGCAGCGTGAGGTAGCCGCCCCAGGACATCCCGGTGATCACGCAGCGATCGGGATCGCTGAGTCCGTTGTCGACCGCCCAGTCCCGGACCGCGGCGACGTCCTTGAGTTCGATCAGCCCGGGCGCCGGTCGCAGCGCGTCGCGCCACGCCGCTCCGTAGCCCGAGGAGCCGCGATAGTTGAGGTGGATGACGCAGTAGCCGGCGTCGACGAACGCGGCCCGGATGGGGAAGAAACTGTCGGTCATCTCGCCGCCAGGCCCGCCATGGAGCCAGATCAGGGTCGGCGCCGGGCCGTCCACTCCTGGCGGCCGGGCCACCAGGGCGTGGATGGGACCGTCGGGACCATCGACCCACGCGTCGGCGAGCGGGACCGACGGCGGTGCCGGCGTGGCTGGAGCGAGCACCGTCGATCCGGACTCGGCCAGGACGGCGGCCGACCGGTCCCCCGCCGACCACTGATACTCCACCGTGCCGTCCGGCCGTACGCCGTGTCCCCAGACGACGCCGCGCGGGGTCTCCACCCGAGCGAGGCTCTCGGCCTCGAGGTCGTACCGGTAGAGCTCATCGCGCGCGTGCCAGTGGTGGCGGATCAGGAGCGCCGACCCGTCCGGGTACCACGAAGCGGTCAGCTCCCCCGAGAGGTCGATGCGCGGCTGGACGAACGTATCGGCGGCAAGGTCCCAGATCATCGGCTCGGAGCGACCAGAGCGCTCGTGATGGAGGAGGAGCCGGGAGTCCTCGGTGCAGGGCCCGAAAGCGACTGCCTGCAGAGTACGCCCGACCCCGTCCCACAACTCGCCCACGACCTGACCGGCCGCGGCACCGCCCGCGATCCGCAGGACCCGGATGGCCGGATAGTCCGCGTCACCATGCTCGGAGTGTTCGATCGCCAACAGAGTCTCGTCGTCGGACATGGCCGAGACCCGCGCATGGCGGGCCGACTCGTACAACGTGGTCGTGGTCCGGCTTTCGAAGCGATGGAGGTGGAGTCGCACGCCGCCACGCTCAGACATCCCGATCGCCGCCACCCGTTGACCGAGGCAGAGTCCGACCGGATAGCCCGGTGGAATGTCCGGAAACGCGGCATGCGCGGCGCCACGGACTGGGCCGGAGAGATCGAACGGCTGCCGCATCCACCGGCCGCGCTCGTCGCCGTCGGTGTCGTCGAACCACCAGATCCACTCGCCGTCCGGACTGAGAGTGCCGCCTCTCGTGCCCTGTGGCCGGTCGGTCACCTGACCGTGCCGATCGAGGGTGCGGTCCCATGCGTACAGCTCGGCGGTGCCTGTCGCGTTCGATCCGTACAGCGATCGATGGGGGGCGTCTCGCGCCCATCGGGGGAAGCCAACTTCCGTGGCGGTGAACCACTGTGTCCATGCGGGTCGGTCAGCCATCCGGCGATCTTGCCAGAGGCCAGCTCCGGGCACCCGGCAGTCGGTGACAGAGTGCCGCGAAGTGGGGCGAAACCCCCTCGGCCGAGACCGACCAGAGCAACCACAATCCCTACAAGAACGATCGGATTTCGAGACCGACGTCTCGCATCGCGGACGATTCAGTTGCCAGCGGGGCATCCTTCACGCAGGCTGATGACCATGACGATGCCGGTAACCCCGCTCCTCGTGGGTCGGCGTCACCTCGATTTCGGCCGCATGCGCAGCATGCTGTGTCTCTCGGCGCGCTGAGGCGCCCCACCATCCCCTGACAGCGGGACCCGGGCGCTCGGTTGCGCCGGACTCCTCGACTCTCGCCGCTCGGCACAGCGGTGGCAACCGCCTTGTGCCCTGACCGAGGACCGATCACCTCATGACTTCGACGTCGTCTGCCGCACGACCGCGGGCCGCCGCCACCGCCAACCGCCCACCGCGCCGGAAGCGCGGCGAGGGGCAGTGGGCGCTGGGCTACCGCGAGCCGCTCAACAAGAACGAGCAGGCCAAGAAGGACGACGACCCGCTGAACGTCCGCGCCCGGATCGAGAACATCTACGCCCACCGCGGCTTCGACTCGATCGACCCCGCCGACCTGCGCGGCCGCTTCCGCTGTTGGGGGCTCTACACCCAGCGCAATCCCGGCATGAGCGGCGAGCACACCTCGATCCTCGACACCGAGGAGCTCGAGGACTCGTACTTCATGCTCCGCATACGCATCGACGGCGGCCAGCTCACGGTCGCGCAGGTGCGCACCATCGCCGACATCTCCACGACGTACGCTCGGGACTCGGCCGACATCACCGACCGGCAGAACGTCCAGCTGCACTGGATCCGGATCGAGGACATGCCGACGATCTGGGAACGCCTGGAGGCCGTCGGTCTGCAGACCCAGGAAGCGTGCGGCGACTGCCCCCGGGTCATCATCGGCAGCCCGGTCGCGGGAATCGCCGCCGACGAGATCATCGACCCGACACCGGCTATCCATGAGATCGCCACCAAGTACATCGGCAGCAAGGAGTTCTCCAACCTGCCGCGGAAGTACAAGACCGCCCTCACCGGCCACCCCAGCCAGGACGTGGCGCCCGAGGTCAACGACATCGCGTTCGTGGGTGTCGTCCACCCCGACCATGGGCCGGGCTTCGACCTGTGGGTCGGCGGTGGTCTGTCCACCAACCCGATGTTGACCCAGCGGCTCGGCGCCTGGATCCCGATCGACGAGGTAGCCGAGGCATGGTGGGGCGTCACCAGCATCTTCCGTGACTACGGTTACCGGCGGCTCCGGCACCGTGCGCGACTGAAGTTCCTCGTCGCCGACTGGGGACCGGAGAAATTCCGCGACGTGCTGGAGAACGAGTACCTGAAGCGCAAGCTGGTCGACGGTCCCGCACCGGAGCCGCCTGCGGTCCCGGGCGACCACATCGGCGTCCACCTGCAGACCGACGGCCGCTCGTATGTCGGGGTCGCGCCGGTCGCCGGGCGGGTGACGGGGAGCCAGCTCGGCAAGGTCGCCGACATCGCCGCCGCACACGGCTCGGACCGCATTCGTACGACTCCGCTGCAGAAGCTGCTGGTGCTCGACGTCGAGGAGGACCAGGTGGAGCATCTGGTCAGCGCCCTCGACGACATCGGCCTGCAGGCCCGCCCGTCCGGGTGGCGCCGGAATACCATGGCCTGTACCGGGATCGAGTACTGCAAGCTCGCCATTGTCGAGACCAAGGCCCGCGCGGCCACCCTGATCGACGAGCTGGAGCGGCGGATCCCCGAGCTCGACGTCCCGATCACGGTCAACCTCAACGGCTGCCCCAACTCCTGTGCCCGGATCCAGGTCGCCGACATCGGCCTCAAGGGTCAGAGCGTGCTCGACAGCGCCGGTGAACAGGTCGAGGGCTACCAGGTCCACCTCGGTGGCGGCCTCGGGCTCGATGCCGGCTTCGGGCGCAAACTGCGCCGCCACAAGGTGACCGCCGACGAGCTGGCCGACTACGTCGAGCGAGTCGTCCGCCATTACCTCGACCAGCGTGAGCAGGGCGAGCGCTTCGCCCAATGGGTGACGAGAGCCGCTGAGGAGGCGCTCACATGAGCGAACGAGCGACACCGTTCTACTGCCCGTACTGCGGCGACGAGGACCTCCGCCCTTCCGAGGCCAGTCACGGGTCCTGGGAGTGCCGTGGGTGCACCCGGGTCTTCGCCCTGAAGTTCGTCGGTCTGTCGGCGGTGCACTCATGAGTATGGTCAACGCGCTCCCCCGCCAGTCCGGACGCGATGCCGCCGAGCTCGAGGCGCTCGCCACCCAGGCCGGACGCGACCTCGAGCAGGCCGAGGCCCCGGAGATCATCCGGTGGGCGGTCGACACGTTCGGCGAACGGTTCTGCGTCACGTCGTCGATGCAGGAGACAGCCCTGTCGCATCTTGCCTCGACCGTGCAGCCGGGCATCGACGTGGTGTTCCTCGACACCGGCTACCACTTCGCGGAGACGATCGGCACCGCTGACGCGGCGTCGGTGACCATCCCGATCAACCTCGTCACGGTCCGGCCGCGCCAGACCGTTGCCGAGCAGGACGCCACGCTCGGGGTGGACCTGTTCGCGAGGAACCCGGATCTGTGCTGCCAGCTGCGCAAGGTCGCCCCGCTGGAGCGTTCGCTGCAGGCATATGACGCCTGGGCCACCGGCATCCGGCGCGACGAGGGCCCGGATCGGGCCGACACACCCGTGGTCGCCTGGGACGCCCGGCGCGGCAAGGTCAAGGTCGCTCCCTTCGCCCGGTGGACCCAGGACGACCTCGACGCCTACATCACCGACAATGGTGTGATGACCAACCCGCTGCTCGACGACGGTTACCCGTCCATCGGCTGCTGGCCGTGCACGCGGCGGGTGGCGCCCGGCGAGGACCCGCGGAGCGGGCGGTGGGCGGGGCTCGCCAAGACCGAGTGCGGCATCCACACATGAGCCCCCGCTATCCCCTGATGCTGGACCTGTCCGGACGCCGGGCGGTCGTCGTCGGGGGTGGCCCGGTCGCGGCTCGCCGGGTCCGTGGGCTGCTGGACGCCGACGCCGAGGTCGTGGTGGTCGCGCCGGAGTTGTGCGAGGACCTCGCGGTGCTGAGCGGCGACCAGTACGTCACCTGGCTGCCGCGGGAGTACGCCGCCGGCGACCTGGACGGTGCATGGGTCGTGCAGACCGCCACCGGCGACGTGTCGACCGACGCCCAGGTCGCCGCCGAGGCCGAGGCAGCGGGCATCTGGTGCGTACGCGCCTCCGACGCCACCCACTCGGCCGCGTGGACCCCGGCAACCGCTCGGGTCGACGACGTGACCATCGCGGTCTCCGCAGGTCGTGACCCTCGTCGGGCCCGTGCGATCAAGGACCGGATCGCCACCCAGCTCGAGACCGGCGAGCTGCCCGTCCGGCGGCACCGGCGTCCCCGCAACGGCCACGTCGCCCTCGTCGGCGGCGGCCCGGGCGATCCGGGCCTCATCACCGCCCGGGGGCGGCGGCTGCTGGCCGACGCCGACGTCGTGGTCGTCGACCGGCTGGCCCCACGCGCCCTGCTCGCCGAGCTCGACTCCGCCGTCGAGGTGATCGAGGCCGGAAAGGGTCCGAACGCCCACACCATGACGCAGCTGGAGATCAACGACCTGCTCGTGGAGCGCGCCCGGGCCGGGCAGCAGGTCGTACGTCTGAAGGGCGGCGACCCGTTCGTCTTCGGCCGCGGCGGCGAGGAGGCCGTCGCCTGCGCCGAGGCCGGCGTTCCGTGCGAGGTCGTGCCAGGCGTGACCAGTGCCGTCGCGGTACCCGAGGCGGCCGGCATCCCGGTGACCCACCGCGGCGTGGCCCGGCAGTTCACCGTCGTGTCCGCCCACACCTCCCAGCGTGGCGAGCAGCCCGACTGGGCGGGCCTTGCCGGCGTCGAAGGGACCCTGGTGTTCCTCATGGGTGTGAGCCAGCTCAGTGCGATCGTCGAGGGGCTGCTCGCCCACGGACGGTCACCGGACACGCCGGTCGCCCTCGTCGAACGCGGCACCCTGCCCGACCAGCGCCTCACGCCGGGCACGCTGGCCACCATCGTCGACACCGCCGCTGCCCAGGACGTCCGCTCCCCCGCCGTCATCGTCGTGGGCGAGGTCGTCGGTCTGGCGTCCCTGCTGGGACCTGGCGACGGGCGGCGATGACCCAGGGCCTCCTGCTGGTGGCCCACGGAAGCCGCGATCCCCGGGCGGCGCCGGTCGCGCAGGAGGTGGCAGCCGCGGCGGTGGACCGCGCGCGCCTGTCGGCACCGGACCTGGTGGCCTGCGCGGCGTTTCTCGAGCTGGCGACGCCCTCACCGGCAGACGCCATCGACCTGCTGGGCGCGCGGGGCGCGGGCGAAGTCGTCGTCCAACCGTTCCTGCTGAGTCATGCGTACCACTCGAAGGTCGACCTGCCGTCGATCGTCGGGCTCGTCGAGCGGCGCGGCTGGGCTGTGCGTACCGGTGACGTGCTCGGACCCGACGACCTGCTCCTCGACGCGCTGGCCGCCCGCCTAGACGAGGCGTGCGCGCGGTCCGGCTACGACGCCGTGGTGCTCGCCGCGGCAGGCTCCACCGATCCGGACGCCAACCGGGCCGTCCGGAGCGTTGCCAGCGGCCTCGCCGCGCGGCTCGACACGGCCATCACGGTGAGCTACGCCTCCGCGGCAGAGCCCGAGGTCGGTCCGGCCGTCTCACAGGCACGGGCCGGCGGAGCGCGGCGGGTCGCGGTCGCCACGTACCTCCTCGCACCAGGCTTCTTCGCCGACCAGATCCGTACGGACGCCGAACAGGCCGGCGCGATCGCGGTGAGCGGCCCCCTCGGCGCCCGGCCGGAGATCGTCGAGTTGGTCCTCCGCCGGGCCGGCCTCGCCTGACAGGTAACCATTCCGCCGCAGGCGCCCGATGCGCCGACGGAGGTGCGAACTGACCTGGAAGGATGCCGGGAGACACGGCCTGGACAGCCGGTTCGACGAGGACGGTGCGATCTCTGTCGGGAAGGAGCGGGATGGTCGAGGTCTGGCCTGGAACGCCGTACCCACTGGGTGCGACGTTCGACGGGGCGGGCACCAACTTCGCGCTGTTCAGCGAGGTCGCCGACGCCGTCGAGCTGTGCCTGTTCGACGGCGACAACGCCGCCGCCGGAGGGGGCAAGGGGAACGCCGGGGAGACCCGCGTGGCACTGACCGAGCGGGAAGGATCGGTCTGGCACGGCTACCTCCCGCGGATCGGCCCGGCCCAGCGCTACGGCTTCCGGGTGCAGGGTCCGTACGAACCCTCGACCGGTCACCGCTGCAACCCTGCGAAGCTCCTGCTCGACCCCTACGCCAAGGCGATCGAAGGTGAGATCGACTGGCACGAGTCGCTGTTCTCGTACCGCTTCGGCAGCCCCGACACGCTCAACTCCGCCGACTCCGCACCGCACACGATGAAGTCGATCGTCGTCAACCCCTACTTCGACTGGCAGGACGACCGGCTCCCCCGCCGCTCCTACCACGAGACGGTCATCTACGAAGCGCATGTCA
>JBOHED010000828.1:0-4010 GCA_050700915.1 Actinopolymorphaceae bacterium
GTACCCCTTCCTTGATGACAAGGGTAACACGGGGCGATCGGGACGCCCTCGACGTTTCCGCAGGTCAGGACCGGGATGGGGGCTTGACAAGAAGCCGATCATCGTATTCACGCAGGTGAACGAGCCCACGTGACGACTCCGTAACAGTCACGGGGACTGGTCCGCGGCCACTCAGTCGTCGGTCGCGGCCGCAGTCACAGTTGGAGTCAAAGCCGCGGTGGCGCTTTCCTACCAGCTTGAGCGGCCGCCTAGGACCATTCCTCGCAACCGGCGAACCGCAGGTGCTTCCCTTCCACGTAACGGGGCCGCGGCTGGTACGGATTGACTCCCGGCTCGCCCCGCAGGTGAAACGCACTCGCCCACGGCGGATCGTCGGTCACGATCCTTGTCGTGGTGGGGATGTAGCGAATCGTGAGCCCACACCGGCGATGCGGTGAAGTGTTCGCGTTGCTCCCATGGACGATGTGCGGGTGGTGGACCTCGACGTCACCTGGTTCGAGGATCACGTCCACGGCCGCGTCCTCGTCGATGTCGAGCGCGATCTCCTGGCCCAGAACGCTTTCCACGTCGGTGTTGTCGCGCATGCCCGCCACGCCGACCTTGTGGGTTCCTGGCACCAGGCGTACGCATCCGTTCTCCGGTGTGGAAGGGTCGGCCGCGAGCCACAGCGTCACCACCTGCATGGGTTCCAGTGGCCAGAAGGCGCCGTCCTGGTGCCAGAGCACGGGCTGGCCGGAGTACGCCGGCTTGCAGATGTAGTGCGAGGCGAACAACGCGAGGTCCGGGCCGACGAACAGTTGGGCGATGTCGAGCAACCTGTCGTCGGAGATCAGGCGTACCCAGAACGGGTCGTCGCGCATGAGCACATGACCGAGGTTCTCCGGCCGGAGCTCAGGATTGCGGGCCTGGAGCCAGTCGACGTGTGCGTGCACTTCGTTGATCAGGTCGGCGTCGATGACGTTGCGGAAGATGGCGTAGCCGTCCTCGTCGTACCGCTCGAGAATCTCGTGATCTGCATTCATCTGGAGGCTCATCGGCACGTCCTTCCTCGAGTCGTGACCTTCATCGTGCGGCGGTCGAAAGCCGACCGATAGTACTCATCGTGCAGAAACATGTAATCTCTTGATATGCCAGGCTCGACCGTGCTCCAGTTCGAGGCGCACGCGCTCGGCCGGCCCTTCCACGCCGCACACGTCCGTCTCGGCCCGCGGGGAGCGCTCACCGGCCCGCACCGGCACGCGGACTTCTACGAGCTCATGGGCGTCGTCGACGGCAGGGGCGAGCAGCACCTCGAAACCGGGACACAACCACTCGCGGCAGGTGACATCGTTCTCATCCGGCCACCCGACGAGCACGCCATCGCCGGCCGGTCGCCGGGCGGGCTGGGGTTCGTCAACGTCGCCTTTCCCGCCGACGCCTGGCGGGCGTTCGTCGACCTCAGCCGCGCCGATCCGCATGGGGTCTGGGACCGGCGGGTGCGGCCACCACTCGTGTCGCTGGACGGTGACGAGGCCGCTGTCATGCGTACGTCGTTCGAGGAGGTGCTGGCGAGGTTCCACGAGGCGCCGACGATGCGTGACCTCATCCGGTTCTGGTCCGAGGTCGTCGATCTCCTCTGTGCCGGTGCCACGGAGGGCGGTGGAGGGGCAGGGGCTAACGCAGGGGCCGACGGCAACGCCGGGGGCGACGACAACGGCCGGGCGGGCGGCAGCAGCCGGGCGGGGCTCGGCGCGGACACGCACGAGGAGCTGGAACCCGGCCCACGACCAGCCTGGCTGGTGCGCGCCCGGGACGCCATGCGTCGGGAGTCCGATCTTCGCGGCGGCGTACCCCGACTGCTCGAGCTGGCGGGGGTGAGCCCGGCCCACCTGTCCCGGACGATGCGGGTGCACTACGACACGTCGCCGACGCGGTTCGTCTCCGACCTCCGCCTCGAACAGGCCCGCACCTGGCTCGCCACGACCGACCACACCGTCACCGAGATCGCCCACCGGTGCGGTTTCGCCAGTCAGTCGTACTTCACCCGGCGGTTCCGGCAGGCCGAGGGGCTCTCGCCACGCGAGTTCCGGGCGCGGGCGCGACGTGCGTTCGTTCCGTAGGACGCATCCGATCCGCAGCCGCCCGCAAACCAACCGACTGAGTGCGGGCGCGCCGGGATCAGCTCCGGTCGAGGCGGGTGTTTCACCGATACGCTGGCGTGCGCTTCGGATGCGAACCGTCGAGGGGAGGTACGCCCGCCGTGCAGACAACGCGCAACCGACCCGGCATGGGCAACGCCCTGGGCAACGTCCTGGTCGCGGGCCTGATCGCCGTCATCCTGCCCGTACTCGCCAGCTGCGAGGCCAGCATCAAGGCGGAGACGCAGGAGCCGTACACACCCGGCCAGGGGGTGCACGCCGACGTCGACGACCTCCGGCTCCGGGGCATCGTCGCCGTCTCGGCGAGCCGCGGCAGCGCGACGCTGGTCGGCACCATCCTCAACGAGGGTTCCGGCGCCGACGCGCTGGAGACGGTGAAGTTCCGCGGCGGCCGGGCAGTGCTCGGATCCCCCCTGACGGTGCCGGCTGACGGCGTACGGGTGCTGGGCGTCGACACCAGCCTGGGACGGGCGACGACCGCCAGCCTGTCCGGGCCGGCGCTGCGGGCCGGCGACGTCGTACCGCTGACGTTCGACTTCCGGCGGGCCGGGAAGCTGAGGCTCAACGTGCTCGTGGTGAGCCGTGAGGGACCGTTCGCCACGGTGCCCCTCCCGTCGACCAAATCGGCCGCGCCCTAGCCTCGGTCCTTCGCGGCACATTCCGTAGCTGGTCCGGGCGATCGCACGGCGCGGCCTAGATCTCGAACTTGTAACCCAACCCGCGGACCGTCACCAGGTGGCGAGGCAAGGACGGGTCCGGTTCGATCTTCGCCCGCAGCCTCTTCACGTGGACGTCGAGCGTCTTCGTGTCACCCACGTAGTCGGCACCCCACACCCGGTCGATGAGCTGCCCACGGGTCAGTACGCGGCCGGTGTTGCGGAGGAACATCTCCAACAGCTCGAACTCCTTCAACGGCAGCCGGACGTCGCCGCCCGCGACGGTGACGACATGCCGCTCGACATCCATGCGTACCGGCCCACCTTCGAGCACCGCCTGGATGATCTCGCCGACCTCGGTGCCGCGGCGCAGGACCGCACGGATCCGCGCCACCAGCTCGCGCGGGCTGAACGGCTTCGTCACGTAGTCGTCGGCGCCGAGCTCGAGCCCGACCACCTTGTCGACCTCGGTGTCCTTGGCGGTCACCATGATCACCGGGACGTTGGACCGGCGCCGCAGCTCCCGACACACCTCGGTCCCGGGCACCCCCGGCAGCATCAGGTCGAGCAGCACGATGTCGGCACCACCGCGTTCGAACTCCTCGATCGCGACATTGCCGTTGCCGGCGAGCGCGACTTCGAAACCTTCTTTGCGAAGCATGTACGAGAGCGCATCGCTGTAGCTCTCCTCGTCTTCGACGACGAGAACACGAGTCACCGGCTTGCCTCCTTCTGGCGTACGACGGTCGCATCGGGCTGAGGCCCAGTCGGGTGCTGGGCAGTCGGGTGCTGGGCGGCGAACTGCGCGGGCAGCATCGTCGCGGTCATGCCGGGTTCGCCACTCGCGGTGTCGCCGCGAAGCGGCAACCGGATCGTGAACGTGGAACCCTCGCCCTCGACGCTCCACACCGCGACGGCACCACCGTGGCTGGCGGCGACGTGCTTGACGATGGACAGGCCTAGCCCGGTCCCGCCGGTCTCCCGGCTCCGTGCCCGATCGACCCGGTAGAAGCGTTCGAACACCCGGTCGAGCTCCTGCTGGGGGATGCCCACTCCCTGATCGCTCACCGCCAGCTCCACGAAGCCGGTGGAACCGTCGGGATCATGGTCGTCCGGTGCGCTGTGGCGGACGTCGACGACGACGCGGGAGTGTTCGGGGCTGTAGCCGACGGCGTTCTCGACGAGGTTGCCGACCGCGATCACGAGTTGTTGCATG
>JBOHED010000829.1:0-4376 GCA_050700915.1 Actinopolymorphaceae bacterium
GACCGGCGGATACTCCAGCGGGTCGGCCGCGGCCGGTGTCGAGACACTCGCGGCTATCCCGGTGCCGATCGCACCGGCGGTGCCCCCGAGTAGGAGTCGCCGCGAAATGCTCGAGTGCGGACGACCAGACGATGACATGGGGTGAGGCATGCGTGCTCACTTCCTCGGGTCAGAAACCGATTTCCCAGGTCCTTCGGCCGCACTCTAGTGGATCCGGCGCGGTTGACAACCCCCAGATGTTGGCGCGTTGGCATCCGGTGCGGACCGGGGTCCGGGCCCATCGGGGTCGCTCGTCTTCACCGACTGGTGAAGCGGGTCCTCAACCGTTCGCCGAGCTCGACGTCGTGCGGCAGCCCGCTCAACTCCTCGACGTCGACGAGCACGCCTTGCTGCCGGAGGATGCCGGCGAGAGACGACCAGTGACCCGCCGCCATGTCCGCCTGGGAACGACCGCCGTACGCCTCGTCCGGGCCGACCACCATGCGAGCGTCCGCCTCGATCTCCTCGACCGACGTCTGGCGCAGGGCGTCGGGAGGGCCGTGCACTCCCCAGCCTCGGTCGTCGAGCAGGGTCAACCGTCGACCGTCGTCGAGGACGGCCAGATGCAACGCCGACAGCGACAGCTGGTGGGGGTCGTCAACGTATGGTCCGTCCGAGGTCGGGGCCAGTCCGGGCTCGACACCCTCCGGAGCCGGTCCGTCAACCAACGGGGCGTCGAAGCCTCCGGCGGATCCAGCTCTGTCGTCGAGCTCGACGACGGTCACGAGGCGGGTGACAACTGCCATACCGCCCATCCTTCCATCGCACCCACCGGACACCAGGCATCAGCCCGCTTGCCCCTGCGGTGGGCCGGGGTGATCCGCGGTCCGCGGTGGGCCGCGAATCGAATGTGGGGAAATGGCTGACCGCAGCGGGCGACCATTTCTCCGCATTGAACGTCGTTCAATGAGCGGCGACGACCGTCCCGCGTCGATGGGCCACATGATGCGCGCCAGGCGGAGGCAGGCGCCCGACACTCGGCCTAGCCGTCGATTCCTCTCATCTGGGCTGAGGCTGCGGTCTGGGAGAGTATGCCGCGCCGTTGCAGCCACTGCGCGACCAGCCAACACGCCAGCGCCCAGGTCAGGCCCGCAGCCCAGCCGGCCAGGACGTCCGTGGCGTGATGTACGCCGAGGTAGAGGCGGGTCAGGCCCACCAGGACCGTCACCACCACGGCGGCCGTACCCGCGAAGATCTTGATCCGGGTGGGCTTGCCGACACTCGCCAGGAGGGCGCCAAGCGTCAGGTAGGTCACCGCACTCATCATCGCGTGGCCACTGGGGAAGCTGGCGGTCGAGACGTCCACGACCTGGAGGTGCGACTGTGGTCGCTCGCGGTCGAACGCCGCCTTGAGGCTGAGGTTGAGTACCAGTCCCAGACCGGTGCAGACGAGAACCAGGAGCATCGCATGAAAGTGCCGCTTCAGAGCAAGAAACGCAGCGGTCATCGCGACCACCAGCACCAGGACAGCCACGCTCCCCAGTGAAGTGAGGTCGAGGGCGGCCGTGACGAGCCAGTCGGGCCCGACCGGTCGCGCCTGCTGTGAGGCGATATCCCCCTGCCTCAGCAGCTCGAGTACCCACGTGTCGAAACGGGCCGTGTCGCCTTCGGCGACGTCCTCGCTGATCTCGATGAACGTCCATGCGCTCGCGGCAAGGACCAGCGCGGTGACAATCCCCGCCAGGCCGCGGAACTCCGCCGGCAGCTGCCACCTCGGGCGATTCGCCCTGCGTGCCAGATCACGGACGCGTTGCTGAACGGGCATGGTCGGATGATACGAGCCCGGTCAGGCGGGTCCGGTGGTCCGTGCTGAGCCCGTGGAGTGGGCACGGCTGCCTGGGTTCGCGGCGGCACAGCACCCACATGTCCGTCGCCGTTGCCTGGTAGAGGCGGTACGGGGCCGCCGCGGTCACGTCCTCACGGGTCACCGGTGTGACGCCTGGGCTGTCGGGCCGGGGATAGACGCTCAGTGCCCGGTCGAGGTCGGCGCCCGACAACTCCCGTGCCTCGCCGACCGCATAGACGGCGCGGCCGTGGTAAGGCAGGACGGTGGAGTCGAAGATGACGACGCTCACCTGCGGGCGCTCGGCGAGGTGACGGGAGTGCTGGGCGTCGGTGGCCGACAGCCAGTAGAAGTTCCGGTCGCCGTCCGAGGCAAAGTAGACCGGCGAGGTCCACGGGCGGCCGCTCGGGTCGACCGTACCCAGGGTCAGGTAGAGCGTCGCGTCGATGATGGCGCGCGCGTGGGCGACGAGGTCATGGGCCGTCATGGGAGAAACCCTTCGTGTGGTGGACCGGGCGACGTGCCGGGCGGTCACGCCTGCAGGGACGCGCCGAGGTAGACGAGGTTTTCGTCGGGGTCGTGGGTCTGTGCGACCCGCTCACCCCACGGTTGGTCCTCCGGCGCCGCGACCACCGGCGCGCCACCCGCCGCCAACGCCTGGACCGTGGCGTCGACATCATCGACGTACACCCAGTAGCCGAACCGGTCGGCGGCCGTCGCCCCGCCGGCTCCGATGCCGATGCTCGATTCGCCGCGTGCCATGGTGACGAAGCCCGGTTCACCTTCGGGAGGAAACCGGTAGACCTGGGTGAACCCGAGTTGTTCGTAGAAGCGTCGCGTCGCCGGGAGATCGTGGACGCTGATGATCGGGAATGCTCGTTCGTTCATTCCCACATTCTTGCCGCGACCGCCGACACCTGGCGCAGTTTCCCTCGGCCGTGCCTGCCTGTGTTCCGTCCCGGCATTGGTCGATCCGGATCGGGTTGCCGACGTGGATCAGGTCAGGGACATAGCGCGTCGGGCCGTTCGCGGCCGGATCGTGGTCAGGTTGAGCGCCAGCTCCACCCGTTTGCAGTCCGCGCTCGGGACGCGGCCCTCGAATACGCCAAGGTCGCCCGGGTCGTTCAGTCCGTTTCGGGGGTGGGCAACCGATGCGTGATACGACCCGCCCCTGCCCGCACCGTTGCGTAGATGGCATCGACTGTTTCGTCCACGTCGAGGTCGCTGTTGTCGATCAGCGCGCTCCAAGAGTCATGGTAGCTGCGCATCCAGTTCACGTTCTCTTCCAGCCATTGCGGGGTCTTGTGGTCGTCGAGCGGATGAGCGCGGGCAGCGATGCGAGCCTGAACGGCAGTCACCGATGGATCGAGGAACACGTGGTGGACCTCGATGCCGGATGCCAACTCCGCGACGAAGTCGTTGATGCTGGAAGGATCCTGAAGCCCGTTCGATCCGATCGCTACCCAGTCGAACCCTTCCTGGACGAACTCAGCGGTGACCCGGGCAGCCATCCGTCTCGCGATCGCTGCATAGCGGGAGTTGTAGAGGGACCAGGTGGGATCGATCATCATGTACGTCGTATCGGTCTCCAGGACCGCCACCTCGCCGACCCGAGAACCGAGGACGTGCCGCATCCGCCCGAGCGCCGCCGACTTTCCAGCGCCACATGGGCCGACCACCATCACGACCTCCGCCATGTCAGCTCCTCAGCTTGCCTGTCGCCATCTGGTGGGCGGTGACGAAGAGCTGCACCTCCGGCGGCGCGCCCGGGCCCACCGGTGCGTACGTACGGTCGTGGAGGTCGTCGACGGCGAAACCGTTGGTCTCCAACACGTGTACCAGGTCGGTTCTGAGATAACCGGAGACCCGGATGGTGGCGCCGAGGAACGGGATGGGTACGTCGTCGAGGTCGGCCTCGACCATCGCCAACAGCAGGGCACCACCCGGTCGGAGCAGACCGCTGACCCGTCGCAGCGCCGGGCCGATCTCCGCGCGCGGAAGCATCAGCAGGCTGAAGAAAGCGACCGCCGCGTCGAACGGACCGAGCGACAAGTCGAGGTCGAGGACGTCGAGGTGGTGGAACTCGGCCTCAAGGACGTTCGCGCGCGCGAGTTCGAGCATGACGGGAGAGGTGTCGACGCCCATCACCGCGAACCCACCGTCGCAGAGCATCCGTGCCGTGGGAAGTCCGGTGCCGCAGCCGATGTCCAGGACACGTGAACCCGGCGGCAGGTCGGCGGCGAGCTTGGTGGTCGCCTCGACCTGGCCGTCCTTGTGGGGGAACGCTTCGTCGTACCGCGCACCGATGTGGTCGAACGCGCGCGCTTGTTCCGCACGCCGTTCGGCGCGGCCGGGTGGAGTCTCCGCGGAGTCAGGCATGCGTCAATCCTGCTCGATCACTCGAGGTCGAGGGCGATGACCTCGTGATGGGTCATGCCCGCGACGATCACCTCGGCGACTCCCTCCGACACCCGCACCTGGGCAGGAACATCCGCCCCCAGAAGGTGCGCTCCACGGACCTCCGCACCTTCGGGCAGTCGGATCCGGACCCGCT